>CALBSU010000118.1 GCA_937967285.1 uncultured Acidobacteriota bacterium | reverse complement strand
TAGTTGAGCTCCCACGAGAGCTTGTCGACATCGAAGGCCAGCCGCGATGCCACGGAGTTCATGCCGTAAGCCGTCTCAGTGGCGGCCTGGATTTCGACGATCAGATCGATCGCCCGCTTGAGCTTCCCGGCGATTCCGGTTGAATCATTGCGCTCAGCGGCATCGACCAGCCATCCGCTCAGGCTCTCATCGCCGAGATCCTCCTGCAGGATGATCCCGTCCGTCCCCGCAACGTCGATGATCCGCGGGACCGGCAACCCGACCTTCTCGAAGAGCCTTGTCACATCCAGATACGAATTGTCACCCGGATTGAACGGCGCGGCATAAAGGCTGATGATCAGCGTCCCGCCGGGATCACCGGCCTGCGAGACGCGATAGTATTTGCGCGTCGAGGCATCGGGCGTCAGCGCCTGCAGCAGCACATCTTCGGCGGGAACGTTGAAGTGGCGCGCGGTGTATGCCAGCACCCGCTTTTCGCTCAGTCCGCCCGTGCCCTTCAGTTCGGCGCCGGTCTGGATTCTTGATTCGGGGAGGTTCATGGTCATATGTCGGGACGACAACAGGGTGTCGGTCGAGTCCGGTCGTTAAATTCGGGGTAAAGGATGTTACCATCAGGCGAATTTGACGACAAGGTTGTCGCCGATCACCTCGCCCGGAAGCGCCTTTTCGGGCCGCTCTTCATCCGCCGCATCAGCCCTGACGATGGCCGCCCTCTCGAACCGGGCCCCTGGCGGAATCACAACGTCATCCCCCACCACGCATTGATCGAGCGAAGCGCCGGCTCCGACGCTGACCCGCTTCCAGAGCACCGAACGCCGGATCGACGCCCCGGGATCTATCCGACATCCTTCGTCCGTCATCACATCGACGCCGCGCGCGCTCAGGAAATCCAGATGGATCGCGAGATATCGCTCGATCGTGCTCAGCTCGTGCCACGAACCTTCCGCGATGTGCCCCTTGACCGGACGCCCTTCCGCCATCGCCTTCGGATAAACATCGCGCACCGAATCCGAAAAAACTCCCCGCGGAATGTAATCGAAAATGCCCGGTTCCAGAATGTGAATTCCGGTGAACATGAGCGGAAACGGCCGCGTCCTGCCCGAGGGATTGTCGTTATCCGGCGCTTTCGGGAACCCCGCGAACTCGCGGATGTCGTATTCCGGCGAGATCTTCACCTCGCTGAATCGCTCGTAACGATAGTTGGTCATCAGAACCAGCGTCGCCAGAGCCTTCCGCTCGCGGTGCGCCGCGATCGCTTCGCTCAGATCGATGTCGGTGATGATCTTGCCGTTGACGACGACGAATGTGTCGTCATCGAGCAGATGCCGGACCCTGTCGAGCGCGCCCGATGTCCCGAGGATCTCCGGCTCCTCGAGCGAATAAGTGATTCTGACGCCGTACTCTGATCCGTCGCCGATCTGCCGGCGCACCGATTCGGGTTCGTGATGCAGGTTGATGATCAGATCATCGATCCCGTGGCGTTTGAGATATTCGATCGTATAGGCGATCAGCGGACGGTTGAGAAACGGGATCGCCGGCTTGGTGCGTCCGATCGTCAGCGGCCAGAGCCGCGTCCCGAATCCGGCCGCCAGTATCATTGCTTTCATATCTTTCCTGAAATTTCTCCTGATAAATGTCGATGCAGGATTCCATTACAATTACCTTAATCATCCTTTTGAATATCGCCGGCATTGTAAACCGAAAATAGAAACATCAGCCACGCGTTCCGGTTTGCCTGCCATGCTTGCCGAAAATCCTTGATTTCAGCTAACCTGACAATGCCTCAACCGGCCGGCGGATCACTTAACCGCATTCGAACGTTATCCGCCAGAGGAAAGACTCTCGAAACCTTTTTTCATAAGGAATGGAACATGGCCAAATCGGTCAAACCATTGATGAAATTCGCTCTCTCTGTGAGCGCCGCCGCACTCGGAGCCGGTCCGCTCAGCACTCTTCCCAAAGAGATCATCCTCCCGATTTTGAATAGTCTCCTGAGTGAGAAAGTCACAAAAAAACTTGCCGATGTTATGGGTGAACTTCCGGGCAATCTGGCAGGGGATTACGCGAAAGAGTTTCTTGATTCGCTTGAGAAGGAGCCGGCCCGGGATCTGAGAATGATCTACATGCTGGCGCTGCGAAAAGCCCTGATCGAAGAACGTTTGTCATTGCGCAACCAGATCGGCGTCAGACCGCATTTCTTGAATGAGCGGCAGTTGCCGGATGAGATGGAGAATCTCTTCGCTGCCTGGCTGGCGAAAATTGATAGCCTGTTGGGAGATGAGATCGATGTCGAAATTCTCTTCGGAGACCAGCCGGCGCTGGAAGTCATCTTTGATTCGACTGAAGGCCCGTGGGGATTCCTGAAACAAATTTTGATCGAATGGGCGGATCAAAAGGAGATTCCGGAGGAACTTGAGCTGCACCTGCAACGGGACCTGCCGCTGTCCCTGGCGGATCATTTCACCACGATACTCTCCAATCCGAATCGCCAGCAGGAGTTCAACAAACATCAAGCCCATTTCCTGCATCTGCTTGATCGGAGACTGGAAAGTCTCGACAAGAAAACAGATCAGATTCTGGAACTGCACAAGACGACAAAATCCGCGCAAGGGGAGCGCAGTGTTGTCGGGGACAACATTAATGCTCCCGTCTTCACCGGTGACATAGAGGGAGGAGTCCACATTCACCTTGCAGGCGGAGCGCAGATCCACAGGCTGTTTGACCTGAACAGATTCCGTCAGTGGCGAATCAAACAATGGTCCCAGGAGGACTACCGGCTCGACGAGCGTTTCGTCAATCTGACTCTGGTTCTTGATCCAGGTGAGAATAAACCACGGGAAATGCCGGAGAGCAACGAGTTTCGATACCAGGATCTGCGCATCGTGTTAAGTGAGACACAGATCACGCCCGCTCTGGTTCTGCTTGGCGAGCCGGGCTGCGGGAAGTCAACACTCCTGCGCCGGCTGCAGCTCGATCACAGCATCGATCGATTGACTGACGGTTCGGACGAAATTAGCTTCTTCGTTCAGTTGAACGGTTATCGCGGGCCGGATCCCAGAACCTGGCTGAATACGAAATGGTCTAATCTCTACTCCGATCTCCCGCCGCTCGACAGTTTCCTGAAACAAGGTAAGGCACTGTTGCTTCTGGACGCGCTCAACGAAATGCCGCAGAACTCCAACTACAGCGACCTAATTGCCGAGTGGCGGGAGTTCACCCTCGAGATCGCCGGCAATGGCAATCGCCTGGTATTCTCCTGCCGGCGACGCGATTATACGGACCTGGGGAGCAGCCCTGAGCTGACCGTGCCGAGAGTCGAAGTGCAGTTGATGAATAAGGATCAGATCAGGGTTTTTCTTGGAAAATATCTCGGCAATCTTGCGGACAAGGTATGGGCAGAGATAAAAGACTCACCGAAACAGCTTGAACTTTATTCGACGCCATACTTCCTGAAACTGCTCTGCGACCAAACCGGGCTGGAAGGCGGTGTTCCCAAAGGTCGAGCATCGCTTTTTACAGGGTTCATTCGCAAATCATTGAAGAGAGAAATCGAGAGAAATGCTCTCCTTTTCCAGCCTGGCCCTCTTCTCTCTCAGGAAGATCACGAAAAGATATCCTTGACCGAGTGGCGCAACGATTTTGATCTGCCGGAGTATGGGAGTTTGATACCCGGTCTCAGCGATCTCGCCTATCGCATGCAGGAGAAAAGACCGTCTCTCGGCGAGAACTCTCAAGTGCGCGTATCCGAAAACACCGCAAAAGATTACCTTGCCAATGAAAAACACAGAGAAATAATCAAGGCCGGCGTAGCCTTGAATGTTCTTGATCTGGACCGCAAACAGGAAGAAGAGATCGCATTTTTCCATCAATTGCTGCAGGAATATTTCGCCGCACGACGGCTTGCCAAAAATCCGGACCCCTCACTGGTTCACGTTGAATGGGAGGTCGGCCGGGTCTCCCCTTCCCTGGAAGAAACACTGGGCGACTTGCCCGACAGCGTTCCTCTCCCGCCCCTCCGGCAGACAGGATGGGAGGAAACGACAAGAATCGGTGTTCCAATCATTACGGTTAATGATCAGGAAGGATTTATTCGCGGGCTCATCCCTCACAACCTTTCGCTGGCGGCGCGATGCGCAGCGAGCCCTGAGGTGAAGATCAGCGATGAGCTTAAAAGCGAGATTCAGAACCTGCTTATCGCACGGACACAGGATATGAACGCCGACCTGCGCGCCAGAATCGCCGCGGGTGAAGCGCTGGGAGAGATCGGTGACCCGCGCTTCGAACTCCGCAAGGGCCTTAACGGTCACGAATTTCTATTGCCTCCGTTGATCTCGATTCCCGGCGGTTCTTATCCAATTGGACTGAATGAAGGGCTGTTTGAAGATGAGCAGCCGGAACATTTCGTCGACATAGCCGCTTTTCAGATCGGTCAATTTCCCGTCACCAATGCCGAGTACAAAAAGTTCATGGATGCGGGCGGTTATGATGACGAACAATGGTGGGATACGGACGAGTCTCTGAAATGGTTGCGGGGGGAAGGCACCGCTGAAGGTGAAAGAGAACAATATCGAGAGATTCGTAACTTGCTGCTGCAACAATCCGAAGATGAGATTAAACAATACGCGAACTTAACATCTGTACAAAAAGAACAATTTTTATCTCTTCGAAACATGCCCGATGACGTATTCGAAGAGATGTTAGGCCAAATCGCCAGAGATGGCGCAACCTATCGCCAGCCGGCATTCTGGGATGACGCCCGATTCAATAGCCTGTCTCAGCCTGTGGTCAGCATCTCGTGGTTCGAGGCCCGAGCATACTGCAACTGGCTGACGGCGAACGCGCATGGAGTACCGTCTTCAGACGGGCAGTTAACCGACTCAAAAACCCGTCTGAAGACGGTACTCCGAACTTTTCGTCTTCCAACAGAATTCGAGTACGAGGCCACTGCACGTGGCATGCAAAAACGTCTGTACTCTTATGGAAACAAATTCGACTCATCCAGGTGCAATACATTCGAGAGCCATATCCGCAGGACTACCCCGATCGGGATCTTTGACAACGCAACGCCTGAAGGTGTTTACGATCTGACAGGCAACGTCTGGACCTGGACGCTCTCGGAATATAAGGCATACAAGGACATCAGCAACGACAGGACAGAGGACATCAATAATGCGGGCATCAAGCGGGTCCTGCGGGGCGGGTCGTGGCACCACGGTCAAGACCTCGCGCGGGCCGTCTATCGTGTCAGCAACTATCCGTACTTCCGTAACGACGTTTTCGGTTTTCGAGTTGTAGTGAGTCCCCCTTCTTAAGGTTTTTCTGAACACTGAAGGGGCGGTCGGCCGAAGGCCGAGGCGCGTAGCGCCAGCCCCAGCGCCGAAGGCGCTAAAAAAATTTTTTACTTTTCGGGTCTTCGAAAAAACTTCCCGCTGCTCAACACGGTCTTTCTCAACCCCCAGGTATCGGCGTAGCGGACGTGATTGACCCATCCCTTCACTGAAGAATCGAATTCAGCAAAAGTGATCCGGCCGGCGCAGTATTCCGACCAGCGATCGCTCAATCGACGACAAAATTTGACAACGTTCCTTGATTTGACACGCCGATGAGTCGGATAGACTACGAAGCCGAGCCAGGGAATTCCCACTTCACCCGGAATGACCTGAGCCTCCGGTTCGTGAATCGTCAATCTAAGCGAATGCAAAAATTCGATGATCGAGCGCTTCCAATCATAGAGACGGCGCTCATATTTATCTTAACTGTTTGTAGTATTTTGTTATTGATGATCAACATCTTGCATGCCTGACCCCGAAGGGGGCAGAATATGGAAGCCAGGGGAGGAGCGCTTCAGCGCGGAACCCCTGGTAAAACGGCCATCCCTTCAATCAAGCCCAAAATGGGCGCAAGAAGGAGAAAAGGCCATGCCTCAATCATTATCATCGATCTACCTTCACCTTATCTTCAGCACAAAAAATCGCCAGCCATTTATCGCCGATAAAATCGAATCCGAGTTACATGCTTATATGTGCGGGATCTTTCGTAACAAAGGTTGCCCTGCGCTGATCATCGGGGGCGATGTTGATCACATTCACACTCTGTTCCTGTTGTCGCGGACCTGCACTGTTGCCGAATTGGTGGAAAAAGTGAAGAGCTACTCATCGAGATGGATTAAAGATCAGGGGAAGGAATTCAAAGACTTCAAATGGCAATCAGGTTACGGGGTATTTTCCATCGGTCAATCCGGAGTCGACGATGTTAAGCGATACATTGCCAATCAAAAAGTCCAACATCGAGATAAATCATATCAAATAGAATTTCGTTCACTATGCTGGAAATACAATGTCGATTTTGACGAACGATATGTCTGGGATTAGGAATGATTACGCCCCTTTGGGGCTTGCGGATGGATGGGGGTGGCCTTTTCCAGGGGTTCCGCGCTGAAGCGCTCCACCCCTGGCTTATCTATTCGCCCCCTGCGGGGTCAGCCTGAATCATAAGCCGAAAACGGGTGACTTTCGCCACCCGTTCCGGGTTTTATATGCGCCCGACGGTGTTTTTCGCCCGTGCGGACGGGATCCATCTGCGCCTTCTTCATCTCTTCGCCTCGGCCGGCAAAGCGTACTCGACCGGCATTTCCGGAAGCCATTGATCCCTGATAAAAGGGGACGGCCCGGCACCCGCCCCGCGGCTGATGCCCATAGAAGAGGGACAAAGGAGTGGGACGCACCACTACCCGAAAACCGATATTGTTGTTACGGATGTTCGGATTGTTGTTGTTACGATAGACGGCCCGCGCGTTGTCTTGATTGTTGTTCCACGACCCGCCCCGCAGGTGCATCGCAGATAACCCCACAGCCTGCGCTGCGGAGGCATCATACACCATACGTCGCCCGGTACGCACGCTCCCAGCGTGCGTTAAGTGGGGCTGGCGCTACGCGCCTCGGCCTTCGGCCGACCGCCCCTACAGTGTTCAGAAAATCCTTACGAAGGGGGACGCACCACTACCCGAAAACCGAGAGAGTCGTAACGGACGTCCGGATTGGAGTCGTAACGAACGACGGCCCGCGCGTCGTCTTGATTGCCGCGCCACGACCCGCCCCGCAGGACGCGGTTTACATCTGTTTTATGTACATCTTCCCGATCATCGTCGGTCTGGTCTCGATAAGACTTATATGCCGAAAGCGTCCAGATCCATACATTCCCAGTCAGGTCAAATACCCCTTCGGGTGTCGCGTTGTCAAAGATGCCTACCGGAGTCGTCCTGCGGATATGACTCTCGAAGGTATTGCATCTGGATGAGTCGAATTTGTTTCCATATGGGTACAGACGTTTTTCCAGGCCACGGGCAGCGGCCTCGTATTCGACTTCCGTTGGCAGGCTGAAAGTTCGGAGTTCAGTCTTCAGACGGGTTTTTGACTCGGTCAACTGCCCGTCTGAAGACGGTACTCCATGCGCGTTCGCCGTCAGCCAGTTACAATATGCCCGCGCCTCAAACCAGGTGACGCCGACAACCGGCTGAGCAGGATTGTTGAAGCGGGTATCATCCCAGTACTCCGGGCGATCGTGGATTTTTCCAGTCGGGAATTCCTTCGAAAGCATCTCCTCGAACTCTTCGTCCGACATCTTAATAATCTTAATTCTAAAATCTACTGCAATAGGCGTTAACGAGTACTGCTTCGCAATTTCGCGAATTTCTTCATCTGATTTACCGACATATCTGCTTCGGATTCTTCGCCAGCCTTGCTTATTGCCTTCAGGACTGAGCTTGCCCTTCCTCCAGGCTCTCATTTCATCAGTATCCCACCATTGTTCGTCGTCATAGCCACCGGAATCAATAAATTTCCTGTACTCGGCATTCGTCACCGGAAACACGCCGATCTGAAAAGCCGGTATTTCGACAAAGTGTTCCGGTTCCTCATCATCATACAGTCCCTGATTCAGGCCTATCGGGTAAGATCCACCAGGGATCTCGACCATCGGAGGCAACAGGTATTCACCATAATTCCCTTTACAAAGCTCGAACCGCGGATCGCCGATCTCACCAAGCGCCTCGCCAGCGGCGAGTCTGGCTCGAAGATCGGCATTCATGTCCTGAGTTCTGCTGATCAGGGCATTCTGAATTTCGCGTTTCAATTCATCACTGACGATGACCTCAGGTGAAGCAGCACACCGTGCCGCCAATGGCAGATTGTGAGGAATCAACCCGCGGATGAACGATTCCCGATCATTCGACATCGGCGCCGCGATCACCGTAGTCTCTTCCCATCCGGTCTGAGGCAGTGGCGGAAGAGGGTCTCCAATTGCAAGAACGTCAACCGTATCTTCGAGCGACGGTTTGACTTTATCTACAGCCCACTCACTTTGCGTCAGATCCGGATTCGGCTCTTTTGCCAGCCGGCGAGCGGCGAAGTATTCCTGCAGCAACTGGTGAAAGAAAGAGATTTCGAGTTGTTGTTGCAGATCCTCGTCGAGAACGTTCAACGCCTTTCCCGCTTTAAGAAACTCTGATGCGCTATCGTGATTGATCAGTCTCTCAGCGGTTTCCGTGCTGATACGAATCTGAGCGCCTTCGCTCTCGAGACCGGTCTGCTGCATAGCAAAAGCCAGGTCACTAAATTTCTTTATCAGCAATCCGCCTTCGGGTAATTCAAATGTATCAGCAGGCCATTTACCGAGCGACAGCTTCTTACGATCCCTTTCATTCAACATGATATTTGACTTAAAGAGATCGCTGTTGATTTCTCGATTGAGCATCTGTCGAACGTAGCCCGTGAAGAGAGCGGCACGTCCCCCGGGTATTTCACCAGTTGCGGAAACCTGTTCGCATAACAGTTTCAGAAAGAATGGCGTTTGGTAGAGGGTGAATTGAGGCGTTCCGTAGATTTCAGCCCATATTCGCTCCGCTTGATCGGGCGCATAGGCTTTCAGGAACTCCTGCACCTGATCAGAATCCATAGGCTCGACGTTAATTTGGGGAACAGGAAAATCCTTTTCACTCAGGGGTGAGCTGTAATTGAGGCTGCGGCAGGAGAATATGACTCTGTTATTCTGTCCGGCGGCTTCCTGTGCGAACTGACGCCATGCATCGACGAGACTAAGATACTGCTCGGGGCTGCCGTGATTCATTTCATTGAGTGCATCAAAAAGCAGCAGCGCTCGACCGTTTTGAAGATAATCGTCGAGATCATCCAATTTGGGGTACAGGGATTTCCATCGAGAGTTTAGCCAATCCCGAGGTTCGGGATACTCGCCGTTCATCTTTGCCCGATATCCGTTCAACTGAATGAAGAAGCTGACCTCATCCGATTCTGTATTTTGACGAACTTCACTGTGTTGAAGCTGAAGATGGCGCAGTAATGTGGATTTGCCGCTACCGGGTTTCCCAAGCAGAACGACTACCGGGTATTCTTCAACCTGCTTCAGCGCCTCGCCGAGATCATTGAATCGAACGGCCTGCTTTTTTTGCCATCGCTCGGTCGCCTGATCACCCATATCCATCGTCAGCGTCAGTTTAACGAAGCGGTTGTCCAGTTTATATAGCGGCCGGGACCATTCAGCGATGCGATCCTGACGGAATTCATTCAGATCGGCCGGACTGCGGGGAATGATCTTTTCGTGATAATGATGATGATCTGCGACGATGATGACGGGCGCATTAATATTCTCTGCCGCAACACTGCTATCACCGCTGGCTGTAATGTCCTTCTTTTTGTCGTCAGACATAATCTGATGATCGTTTCGCGGGTGAGGCCTAAATCAACGGAATGGCGGGTTGATCGGGCCTATTTCCCTGTCTTGATATCGCCGATGATGACGGGTGCATTGATGTTCTGAGCGGCGACGCTTCGATCACCTGAAGCCGTGATGTTGATCGTGCTGCCGGCGCGGTTCGCCTCTGACATCAGTTTCTCAATCTCGGCCGCGAAGTCTTGATCGGCCTCGAATATTTTCTTCAATTGAACCCTCATGACGGCTTGATTGTCAGAGTCCTGGGGATCCTTTGCCAGATCTTCAATAGCCACTAAAGCTGCGGGGGTGATCGTAAACCTGGCGAGGAGCTTTTTGAGCAGAGGTTTACCAAACTGCCATGATTCCTCGGTGATATTTTCGCCGACCTTCTCGAGGGCTTTCTCGGCAATCGTTTCCAGTGCCTTTCCACCGTAGGTTTTAGCAGCATCGAAGATGGGTGGAGCATATCTGATAAGCCATGGCATGACCAGCGGAGCGAGCGCGGACGGATCCATAGGGTTCATAGGTTCCTCCTGAGGAATTTGTATCTGTTGCGTATGATATCAGAACTTGCGGAATCACAAGTCGAAAATCATATCCTCGAGCGAGCGCCCGCGCGCCGCGCAGGCATTGGCTTGCAGCGTCAGATAACTTTCCAGAATGAAGTCCGCCGGGCCAACTCCGAGCAACGCGACAGCCGCCGCCAGATCGTCTTCTCCACCCTCGAGTTCAACGAAATTGCCGATCGGAGTCTCGTCGAACATGACCGATAAACGGCGATCGGGATCGAAATATGCCTGATACACCGTCCGGTATTTCTGGTACCGGAACCATTTGCGATAACCCAGCCTTTCGAACAATGCGATTGCGCTGCGCGGATCGTCGAGCCGTGTCTCGATCTCGATGCGCCGCTTGAACCGTGAGACCTCGTCGTCGGCCTTCGCCTTGTAGGTCATCGATCCGCCCGTACCGGCGATCCTGACGCGGAGGACCGAAAGCTCGCGGCCGAGCCTGCCGTCCGGCGTATCGAAGAGCCAGTTGTCCTCGAAGTGGCGCTCAGTCTCGAGCTCGAGAGTGAGGCCGGCGCGGTGCAACTGCTCGATGCCGTCGAGCCGCAGCTTGACCTCGATCTCGTGTCCGTCTTTGGGATTGGATGTGCTCATCGTGACCCGATCGCTATCGCTCGCGGTACTGTACCAGCCTGCACCCGGTTCTGTACCCGGTCGCTATCGCTCGCGGTGCTGTACCAGCCTGCACCCGGTCGCTATCGCCTCCGGTACTTTCTACTTTCTACTTTCTACTTTTTACTGATTCATGCTACCTGGCCGGCGCTGTATTCGGGATCGAGTTCGAAGGTTCCGGGAGCGACTTTGCGGAAGCGTTTGCTGCGGCTGAGCGAGACGGCCAGTGTGATCAACTGGTGCTGGCCGCGGAATTCGAAACCGCCTTCGGCCAGGCGGCGATAGATCTCGCTGACGTGGAGCGGGCGGTTGGCCTCGCGCAGAACGATGGTCGCGGCCTGCGGAATCCTGAAATCGGCGAACCGGACATTGCCGGCGCTCTCGTTTTCGCGGACCTTGGCGATGGCGGCCTCGAAATCCGAATCTTCCGTCTCCTGATGGCCAGCCGGTCTGAAATCGAAAGTGGGATGGAGCCGTGAGGTCTGCGAAATCTGTTTATCGTCGGGGAAGAGCATGCGGAGCAGAGCCATCTCGGTCTGATCGATCAGCGAATCGAGGGAGGTGATCTGCGAGCGGAGCGAGGCCGATTCCGATTCGATCTCGGCCAGTCGCATCTGAATTTTTCTCTTCGCCTCGCGGTGCTCGCTCAGGGCGCGTTGCAGCGCCGCGACGGCAGTGTTTTCCGCCATAAGATCAACGATCGCGTTCGACGATGAACTGCGCGATCTCCTCGAGTGCCCGGCGATAAGGATTGTCAGGGAAGATCATCAGATCCTCCTGCGCGAGGGCGGCGTACGAGTATGCTTCGTGACGCGCCCTTTCAAGTTCACCATATTCGTCGAGCAAAGCCAAGACCTTCTCGGCCAGTTTGGTCTCGCCGGCCGGTTCATCCATGGCCGAGCGGACCAGCGGGCCGTGTTCCGGGTGGTTCCTGAGCAGGCGAATGAGCGGGAGCGTGACCTTGCCTTCGCGGAGGTCGCTGAGCACCGGCTTGCCGAGTTTCTGCGTGTCCGAGGTGAAATCGAGCAGATCGTCGATCAACTGAAAAGCGATGCCCAGGTTGAGTCCGTAGCGGGCCAGCGCCTGACGTTCGGCAAGGCCCGCGCCCTGCGTGATGGCGCCGACGCGGCAGCTCGCGCTGAAGAGGTATCCCGTCTTGCGGCTGACGATATCGAGGTGCTGCTCTTCCGTGATCCGCATGTTTCCGATCAGAGTGAGCTGGATCAGCTCGCCTTCGGTCATCTTGCGGGTCGCCTCGGTCAGTGTGTCGAGGATGTCCAGGTCGCGTTCCCTGAGCGCGGTTTCGAAGGCCGACATGTAGAGCCAGTCGCCCATCAGAACCGCGGTGTTGTTGCCCCATTGCGATGAGACGCTCTGCCGGCCGCGGCGCATCTGGGCCCCGTCGATGATATCGTCGTGGACCAGCGTCGCCGTGTGGAGGAACTCCATGACCGTCGCCATCCGGATGACGGCATCGGTGACCGGTTCGCCGAAGACCTTGGCCGCCAGGACGACCAGCGCCGGGCGAACCCGCTTGCCGCCGGTCAGATGCAGGTAACGGCCGATGTGCGCGATGATCTGGATGTTCGACCGCGCCTGCCGCTCGAACTCCTCCTCGACAGCCGCCATCTCCGGCTGAATCAGTCCGAAGATCCGCTCCGCCGTGTTTGCGGCCTCTGCTGTAGAAGGTGCTGTTACAATCTTTGCCATATTTTTGAGCCCCGAGCGCCGTCTCCTCTGCGTCCCTGCTCCTGTAGGCCGGATCAGTTCGATCTGTAATTCGTAAATTGCATATCGATGCCGAAATCGCGCTCTTTCAGCGCGGCGATCACCTGCTGCAGGACGTCGCGGTCCTTCCCGCTGACGCGGACCGAATCTCCCTGAATCGACGCCTGAACCTTCAGCTTCGTCTCCTTGATATGCTTGACGATCTCCTTGGCCTTGTCCGTCGGAATGCCCTGCTGGAGATCGATCCGCTGCCTGACCGTGCCGCCGAGCGCCGAATCCACCCTGCCGTAATTGAGACCCTTGAGCGGGACATTCCGCTTGACCAGCTTCGTCTGCAGTATGTCGTTGAGACTCTTCAGCTTGTATTCGTCATCCGATGTCAGGATGATCGCTTCCTTGCCGTCCAGTTCGATGTTGCTCTTGCTGCCCTTGAAGTCGAATCGCGTGGTCACTTCCTTCATCGCCTGATCCACGGCGTTGACGACCTCGGCATGCTCGATCCTGGACACTATGTCGAATGTGTTCTGCTGCGCCATAATTCACAAATTACACTGCAAGTTTTTCCTGTCAATAGAGGATTGATCAAATATGTATCACAACCTGAAGAGCCGCGTGAAGTTTTCGGTCGTCGATTCGGCCAGACGCTCGACAGTCAGGCCGCGAAGTTCGGCCAGAAACGCAGCGGTTTCAACGACATAAGCCGGCTCGTTGCGCTTCCCGCGATACGGGACGGGCGCGAGATACGGGCAATCCGTCTCGACCAGCAGCCGGTCGAGCGGGACGGCCCGGGCGATCTCCCTCAATTCGGCGGCGTTTTTGAAGGTCACGACGCCTGAGAACGAGATCATGAACCCCAAGTCGAGCGCGGCGTCGGCCAGAACGCGGGTTCCGGTGAAGCAATGGATGATCCCGCCGATTTCAGCGCCACCCGCTTCGGTCCAGCAACGGCGCAGGATCTCGATCGTATCGTCTTCAGCGTCGCGGGTATGAATGATAACCGGCAGCCGGCGCTCGAGAGCCAGTTCGAGCTGGCGGCGGAAAACCTCGCGCTGACGGTCGCGCGGGCTGTGATCGTAGTAATAATCGAGCCCGATCTCGCCCCAGCCGACGATCTTCGGGTGAAGGCTCAGTCCGCACAGTTTCGACTCGAGGTCATCATTCCAGAGACTCGCTTCGTGCGGATGAAGGCCGATCGCGCCGTATATAAAAGGATGCGCGTCGACCAGTTGGATGCCCTTTTCGAGGGAGCCGGCTCCGACATCGCTGCCGCAGATCTCGAGCATCAGGCCGACTCCCGCCTGTCGCGCACGTTCGATCACCTGGTCCCGGTCGTCATCGTACTGCGGAACATCGAGATGGGCATGCGAATCGACGATCAATTGGAGCCGGTCGTTCATCTGGTTCAGCGGAGTTTGGCTCCGTTCGGGACCTCTTCGAGGAAGCCCGCCAGCACCGGGCGCCCCTCGTCGCCGACCGCCGCGGCCAGGATCATGCCCTGCGATTCGAGCCCGCGCAGCTTGCGCGGCGCCAGATTGGCCACCACGATCACCTTCCGGCCGATCAGGTTCTCCGGCTCGTAATATTGCGCGATTCCGGCCAGAATCTGGCGCGGTTCGGGCTCACCGAGGTCGATCGTGAACTTGAGCAGCTTGTCTGCCTTCGGGATCCGCTCGGCCGTCTTGATCTCGCCGACGCGCATCTCGACTTTGGCGAAATCGTCGATGTTGATGTATGCGATTCCCGGCGCGGGCTCCTCGACCTTCGCCGGCGTTTCAGCGGCCGGAGCTTCGGTGACCTTATTCTCTTCTTCCTGTTTGATATCGTCCATAATCTTCGCTTTTTCCAGTCGTGGAAATATCGGTTTAACTTCAGTGATCGCCTGGCCGGCGGCGGCTCCCCATTCGAGGTTCGCGGGGTGGAACTCCGCCACGCCGCCCGACTCGCCGAGCTGTTCCCAGATCGCTCCCGTTGCTTCGGGCAGAACCGGCGC
Source organism: uncultured Acidobacteriota bacterium (assembly GCA_937967285.1). Classification (GTDB taxonomy): domain Bacteria; phylum Acidobacteriota; class Blastocatellia; order RBC074; family RBC074; genus JADJXM01. The sequence goes on along the minus strand of CALBSU010000118.1, from coordinate 10,313 downwards.
CAGCAGAACGGTGAAATGGCGCAGCGCCTGGACCGACGCGTACAGGACAAGATCCAGTGACGCCCGCCGTTCGGGATCCTTGGCCAGGTCCCACGGTTTCGAATCCGAAATGAATTTATCGACCCGCTGAATCGCGGCCCAGACGGATTCTATCGCGCGGCTGAAATTGTACTGGTCGAACTCCCTGTCGAAATCGGCGACCGCCTGCTCGACCGCCTTGCGGACTTCGACGGCCCGGGCTTCAAGATCGGCCTCGGCCGCGCCCGGGGCCGGGATTCTGCCGTCACAGTATCGCTGAATCATGGTCAGCGTGCGGCTCGAGAGATTTCCGAGACCTCCGGCCAGATCGGCGTTGACCCGATCGAGCATCGCTTCGTAGGTGAAATCGCCGTCCTGCCCGAAGACCATCTCGCGAAGGCAGAAGAACCGGATGGCATCCGGCGTGAAGTGTTGTCGCAGAATGCCCAGATCGATCACGTTGCCGAGCGATTTCGACATCTTGCGCCCGCCCGATAGCCACATCCCGTGAGCGTAGACCGTTTTCGGCGGCTCGATTCCGGCAGCCATCAGAAATGCCGGCCAGTAGACAGTGTGGAACCTCAGGATGTCCTTGCCGACAAGCTGCAGGTCGGCCGGCCAGTACCTGTTGAACTGCGCCTCTCCGCCGCGGTCGTCGTTGCCGTATCCGATCGCCGTGATGTAGTTGGTCAGCGCGTCGAACCAGACATACATCGTGTGCGCCGGATCGTCCGGCACCGGAATCCCCCACTTGACCGATACGCGGCTGACCGACAGATCGTTCAGTCCGCCGCGCACGAAGCTGATCACCTCGTTGCGGCGCGATTCGGGGCGGATGAATTCAGGATACGCGTCGTAATACTCGAGCAGCCGTCCCTGAAAATCCGAAAGCCTGAAGAAATAACTCTCCTCGGCCAGCCGTTCGAGCGGCCGCTCGTGCGTTTTGCAGATCGGAATATCGTCCGGCCCGGGAAGCGTCTCGTCCTCGCTCAGAAACCCGTTGCACCCGACGCAGTACCATCCTTCGTACTGGCTCTTGTAGATGAATCCGTTGTCGCGAACCTTGCGCCACAGCTCCGAAACGCCGCGCTTGTGGTAATCGTCGGTCGTCCTGATCCAGTGGTCGTATCGCAGATTGAAGAGCGGAAACATCTGCTGAAATTCAGCGACTATGCCGTCGACGTGCTGCTTGACGTCGATCCCCGCCTTCTCGGCGGCGCGCTCGATGTTCTGGCCGTGCTCGTCGGTTCCGGTCAGAAAGAAGGTCTCGAATCCACGCTGGCGCTTGTAGCGCGCAACCGTATCGGCCACCAGCGTCGTGTAGAGATGGCCCAGGTGCGGCCTCGAATTGACGTAATAGATCGGAGTTGTAACGTAGAACTTGTTCATGCGAGCGGTGTCCCCGTCAAAAGAAAATCATATTCTTGACGATTACAGGCGATTTGGCAAACTCCAGTCGATGCCGATGGCGCCGGCCGGCCATTTTCGGCAGCCGGGCGGATGCTTGCGAAACCGGTCTCCCCTTGCTAGTTTTTACGCGATGTTTAAACGCGAGATGCTTCTCATCACTGCGCTGCTTGCAGCGTGCGAAACGATGGTTCAGGCCGGCAGGCTCGACAACCGGCCCCCGGCGACAGTTCAGTCCGTCGCCGATCAGAATGCGATCCGGGAATCGGACAAGCTCTTCACATTCGGAGAACAGCCGGATTCCGATCGTCGCGCCCTGGCGATAATCGAACGGGTGACGGCGAACAGCGGCGGCGATTACCATTTGCAGTGGCGGCTGGCGAGAGCGCTCTACTACGTCGGCGACAGCACGGACGGCGGCGCGAAGATCCCCCATTTCGAGCGCGGGATCGAGGCCGGCCGGCGCGCGGTGTCGATCCAGCCGAACGCGGTCGAGGGGCACTTCTGGCTGGCGGCCAATTACGGCGGCTACAGCGAGGAGAAAGGCGCATTCAAAGCGCTGCAGATGGTCGGCAAAATCCGTTCGGAGATGGAGACCGTGCTCAGGATCGACGACCGGTATCATCACGGCGGCGCGTATCTGGCGCTCGGCGAGATGGACCGCCAGTTGCCGCGAATCATCGGCGGCAACAACAGACGCGCGATCTCGCGGCTCGAACAGGGGCTCAAGGTTGCGCCCCGAAACCTCGAGATGAAACTGGCTCTGGCTCAGGCTTATCGCGAAGATGGAAGAAAGTCAGATTCCGAGAAGCTGCTGCGCGAGATAATCGAAGGACAGATCGAGCCGTCGCGCGCCAGGTCCGAACGCCACGTCCAGAACAAGGCCCGCAAGCTGCTGGGCAGATAATCGCAGCCCGTTCCGGAGCTAACATGCCACGAAGATTGATCAGACCAGTCTCCAGTTTCCGCGGCCAGTTGATCGCATTCATCACGCTCATGCTGCTGATCACGGCGCTGGTCATATCGTGGATCAATCAGCGGCTCGAACGCCGGACGACCAGCCAGGTCGACGAATATTTCCGGAGCATTATCCTTTCGACGGACATCGGCTACCGGTCGCTGGCCGAAGGCAAATATCTCTTCACCCTGGTCAACACCGGGCAACCGGGAAGCCTGATCGTCGACGACTCGAGCGTCATCCGGCACATTCTGGTCATCGACACGTCGACCAGAAAGATCATCGACAGCACCGACCGCAAGGACATCGGGAAGTACAATCAGTTCGGCTCGCTGCCGATCTTCCAGCCCGGGGACGTTCAGCTCGACACCGACGAGAGCGATCAGGAACAGAGCCGCACCGTCAGGTTCGCGATCGAGACCGACAAGGGCAAGCGCGACATCCTGATCGTCATCTCGATGCAGAAACTGCGTTCGGCCAAGACCGTCGCCGACCGCGACCGCCTGATCGCCTTCGCGCTGCTCGGACTGCTGCTCATCCTGTCGATCGCCGTCTTCAGTCGCCGCTACACCCAGCCGATCTCAGAACTGAGCGATGCAGCACAGAAGGTGACCGCCGGGGATCTCCAGGCGGAGGTGCCCGTCGGCGGCCCTGAGGAGATCAACCGGCTGACCCGGACCTTCAACGAGATGCTGGCCGGACTTCGCACGACGCGCGAACTCGAAGACCAGCTCGGACGCGCCGAACGCTCCGCCGTCATCGGCCGCCTGGCTTCGGGCATCGCGCACGAGATCCGCAACCCGCTCAACTTCATCAACCTCTCGATCGACCACCTCCGCGAAAAGTTCGCGCCCGCGCCGGAGCCGGACCGCGCCGAATACACTCATATCCTGACCACAATCAAGGACGAGCTCGCGCGCCTCAACCAGCTCGTCAGCGACTTCCTGAGCTACGGCCGTCCCGCCAAGCTCAAGCTGCGCGAGATAGATTCCCGCGCGCTGATCGACGAGGTCCGTTCGCTGGTCAATGCCCAGTCGCTCCAGCAGAACGTCCAGATCCGCATCTCGCAGAACGGCAACGGCGATGCGCGACTGATGGCCGACCCCGAACAGCTCAAAACCTGCTTCTCGAACATCATGATCAACGCCGTCCAGGCCATGCCCGGCGGAGGTTCGCTCGACATCACCATCAATTCCTCGCCCGAGACCGTCGAAATAGACTTCGCCGACACCGGCCCCGGCATCGAACCGCACGTCCTAGAACAGATCTTCGAACCGTATTACTCGACCAAGGAGACCGGAATCGGACTCGGCCTTCCGCTGACGCGCAAGATTATCGAGGAACACGGCGGCGAGATCGCCGTCTCCAGCGAACCCGGACGGGGAACCACGTTTAAGGTCAGAATGAACAGGAAGTAGAAAGTAGAAAGTAGAAAGTAAAAAGTAGAATGTAGAAAGTGCCGGGGAGTCAGGCGTCGGGTGAATTCAAACCTGCTCTGCCGACTCACGCCTGTTACGTTCAACGCCCTTTCTACTTTTTACTTGTAACTGCTCAGCCTCCGTTGGCGGTTCAAGCCCGCGGAGCGGGTGACAGATTGTAGCCCGGGGTGAAGCGAGGCCGCAGGCCGAGCGTAACCCCGGGACAGTCGTTTATTTATTATTCAAGCCCGCGGAGCGGGTGGCAGAAAATAGCCCGGGGAATGCTTTCCGTGCCGTGAACGACACGGCTAAATTCGGCAGCCGCTCCGCGGCTGGGCAGTTACGTGCAAAAAGTAGAAAATGGTGAGGTGGCAGGCGTCGGGTGAATTCAAACCTGCTCGCGCCTGTTACTTTCAACGCCCTTTCATCTTTCTTCTTTCTACTTTCTACTTTTTACTTTCTACTCCCTTTCCACTCACTTTCTACTTTCAACGTTCTACTTTATACTTCGGCGCATGTCTTCCAGGAAGATCCTTGTCGTCGATGACGAAAAGAACCAGCGGGATATTCTGCAACTGATCCTGTCGGGCGAGCGTGACGAGTCCGGAGAGTCGCTCTATGCCGTCAAGACCGCCAGTTCGGGACAGGAGGCTCTGCGTCTGTTCCGGAACGAGAGCTTCGATCTGGTGCTGACCGATCTCAAGATGTCGGGAATGGACGGGCTGCAGCTCCTGAACGAACTCTCGCAGATCGACAGTTCGACGCCGGTCATCCTGATGACCGCGCACGGATCGATCGATTCGGTCAAGGAAGCGATGCGCGGAGGCGCGCTGGACTATCTTGAAAAACCGCTCGACAGGTCGAAGCTGCTCGAGATCGTCTCGAAGGCCGTCTCGAAGATGAAGGCCGTCGACGAGGAGATCGTCGGGTCGTCCGATGCGATGGAACGGGTCAAGAAGATGATCGTCAAGGTCGCGCCGTCGAGCTCGACCGTCCTCATCCGCGGCGAATCGGGGACCGGGAAGGAGCGCGTCGCCCGCGCCATCCACAAGGCCAGCCCGCGCGCGGACGAACGCTTCCAGGCCGTCAACTGCGCGGCGATCAACGAAAACCTCCTCGAATCGGAACTGTTCGGCCACGAAAAGGGATCCTTCACCGGCGCGGTCAGCGAGAAGAAGGGGCTCTTCGAGATCGCGGACAAAGGGACGCTCTTTCTGGACGAGATCGGCGACATCAACGTCAGCATGCAGGCCAAGCTGCTTCGCGCGCTGCAGGAGAAGGAGATCCTCCGCGTCGGCGGCACGAAGGCGATCAAGGTCGATGTCCGGGTTCTGGCCGCGACCAATCGCGACCTCGAGTCGATGGTCAAGGATGAACGCTTCCGCGAGGACCTTTATTACCGGCTCAACGTCATACCGATCAATATCCCTCCCCTGCGCCAGCGCCACAAGGATATCGAACTGCTGACCGATTACTTTCTGCGCAAGCACAGCGCCAATGCCAGCCGGCCGATGAAGATCTCCCCCGAAGCCAGAAAGATGATCATGGAATACGCCTGGCCGGGGAACGTCCGCCAGCTCGAATCCGCAATCGAGCGGGCACTGCTTCTGGCCGAAGGCGACGAGATCACCATCGAGGATCTGCCGCTCGAAATCCGCTCGGGCACGCAGGCAGACGGCGGAAGCGGATTCAAGCTCCCGCCCGAAGGCATCTCTTTCGAGGATCTCGAGAAATCACTCATCATCCAGGCTATGGAACAGACCGGCTGGAACATCACCCGCGCCGCAAAGCTGCTCGGGCTCTCCTTCAGAACCATGCAGTACCGCCTGGACAAATTCGGCATCAAACGACCCGCCCGCACCAGAGGCCAGGCCGAAAATGGCGAGTTCGAAGATGACGATCAGACCGACCTTTAATACCGCGCAACCCGGGTCTTATTAACGCGGAGGTGCAGATACGGGCTGAGATTGATATGGACGTGACTGCCTTCACCGGAGGACATTCGATGTCGAAATTGAATCTGAAAGAATACATTACCTCGAAACAGAAGAAGCAGTTTTACGTCGATAAGATGTTTGAAAAAATCGCCCCGGTTTATGACTCCTTCACGGTCGTGTTTTCATTCAACATGGACCGGCGCTGGAAGAATGAACTGGTCAGGATGCTTGATTTAAATGGCGATGAACAGATTCTGGACCTGGCATGCGGCACCGGAGACATAGCTTTTTCTTTAGGTCAGCGCGTACCCGCCGGCAAGGTCATCGGCATGGATATCCTTCCGTCGATGATCGAGATCGCCGAAAGTAAACGCAAAAGCAAGGGTTCAGCCAATGTGGAATTTTTATGTGAAGATATATTGAATATGCCGTTTGACGATGCCGCTTTTAACCATGTCACGTGCGGCTATGCTCTTCGCAATGTGCCGGATATCGAAGCGGCAATCAGCCAGATTTTCCGGGTCCTTAAACCGGGCGGACGCTTTCTGTCTCTCGATTTCGCTCACCCTCCAAATAAGATATACCGGTGGCTTTACTTCAATTATCTGGTCGTTACCGGCTCTGCGGCCGGATATTTGATCCACGGAGATCCCGATGTTTATCGTTATATCCCTGAAAGCCTGAAGCTGTATCCGGGGCAGAGCAAAGTTCAATCGCTGATGGAGCAGGCCGGCTTTGTTGAGACCGGATATCGCGAATTCGGCGGAGGAATCATGGCCATAAACTACGGCACGAAACCCTGATCGCAAGCCGCACCCGGACCAGCCGACAAACCCAATAGAAACAACAACTTACCGAACGCCCGCTGCCTGTCGATCACTGACAGAGAAACCATAATCGCGCGAAGAGAAGACACCCTCTAATCTTTTTTAATGACAAGCCCGGGATTTCGGGTTATATTAATGACACTTCAGGCCCCACTGAAGCACCCTTTTAACAGGCCCCCTGCCTAAACCCCCGTCGTTGACCCTAATCACCAAATCTAGCCGACCCCTTTCGACTACAGACCACAACTGAAGGAGATAACGCATATGCGTAACGCATATCGGCTAGTACTGCTTTGTGCAGGGTTCAACTTTTTCCTGCTTGTGACGGAGGCCTCCGCTCAGACCAGATACCCCCTTATCAACCGTTTACTGTCGTCATCGATCTCGATCGACCGGCTGATCGAGAGAAACATCTCACCGGACAAGGAATCGGTCGTGCGACCGAGACCGCGTCCGTACGGATCACGGAAGGCGACGATGGATGCACTGCTCTATGATGCGATCATCGAGCGGATAGGCATCCCGTATCGATCGACCGGGACCGACGACAGAGGCTATGACTGTTCGGGATTCGTCTGGAGGGTCTATCAGGAAGCCGGGATAGACCTCAAGCGCGGATCGGCGAAGATGCTCTGGGAGATGCTGCCTGAGATCGAGGAGGGCGATGAGTCGGAGTTCGGGACCCTTGTCTTTTTCAAGGACCTTGGGCACGTCGGCATAGTCCGCGACGCATTCTCGTTCTATCACGTCTCGAGCTCGAAGGGCGTCGAACGGGCATTCTTCTCGGGCTACTGGGGGGACCGTGTGATCGGATTCAGAAAAGTGCCGCTGCCGAAAAGGAAGATCAGGCCGAGGTACTGACTGATTCGATGCGACCGGGCAGGATTGAAGATTTCAGTCCTGCCCGGTTTCTTTAATCCTCAGTCGGCACAAATCCCGGCGGCCGCCCCTTCTTCTCCCGCTCGTCCCAGATCACGACTATCTTATTAATATTGACGAAGCAGACGACATCGTCTTTTTCGAGGTGCAGGATATCGTCCTCGACGTGGGTCACCCTGCCCTTGATCGAGGCGCCCTCGCATATGACCTCGATCTCCTTGCCGATTCTGCTTTCGAGAAATTTCTTCACAATTCATCCTCCCGGTTTTGATCGTCCCGGCGAAGAATCCCTCGCCGGCGAGGAACCGATTTTACAGTAAGCCGTATTTGCCGGGAAACTGGTTTTCGCACGCCCCGATCGAGTTCATTAACTGAAGCCATGAGAAATTTTACAATTCGATAAAGACATCAGTGGGCGTTCGGGATCTAATAAAACTTTCCAATCCTGATGAAAGGAAGGCGGATAATGACGAAAACTCAACTGATTCGAGCGCTTCTGGTCATGGCGGCGATCCTGGCCGGAGCGGTCGGCACGAATGCGCAGAACAATCCGAAGCCGTGCGAGGCCGCAGGGTCGAAGCATCGCCAGTTCGATTTCTGGATCGGAGACTGGAATGTGAGGGTCAACGATAAACCGGCCGGGACTAACGAGGTGAGGTCGATACTCGGCGGCTGCGTGATCTTCGAGAACTGGACGGGCGCCGGCGGAGGCAGCGGCAAGAGCTTCAACTTCTTCAACCGGCAGACGGGCAAGTGGCATCAGACCTGGGTTGACGATCGCGGCGGGGTGCTTGAACTGGACGGCGAATTCATCGACGGTGCGATGAAGTTCGCCGGCGAGACAAGGGATACGAAAGGCGCGAAAATACTGCAGAAACTGACATTTTTCCCATTGCCGGAGAATAAAATCCGCCAGTTATGGGAATCCTCGAGCGACGACGGGAAGACGTGGAAGACCGTCTTCGACGGAATCTATCTGAGGAAAGCCGGTCAATAAGAAAAGATACCTCCTGCCCGAAGGCTGGCCATATCCGGCCGGGATCAGTACAATCCAACCTGCAAGCGTGGAGTGCGGCGCCCGAGGGCGCCGCTTTCAATATCGGACTGCTTTTAATGCGGCGCCTCAGACGCCGCGCGCATAAATCCTATGAAAGCCATTGTTGTCGAGAAATGCGGAGGGCCGGAGTCCCTCATCTATCGTGATTATGCCGTCCCCGAGCCGGGGGCCGGAGAAGCGCTGGTTCGGATCGAGGCGATCGGATTGAACTACATCGACGTCTACCACCGGACCGGGCTCTATCCTCTGCCGATACCGTTCATTCCGGGCATGGAGGCCGCGGGCGTTGTCGAGAGCCTCGGCGAGGGGGTGCGCGGGCTGTCGGTCGGCGATCGCGTGGCGTATGCGATGCAGCCGGGGGCATATGCCGAATTCGCCGCCGTCCCGGCCTGGAAGCTGGTGCCGGTGCCGGAGGGGCTTGATTCGAAGTCAGCCGCTGCGGCCATGCTGCAGGGGATGACGGCGCATTACCTTGTGACGTCCGTCCATCCGCTCAAGGCGGGCGAGACGGCGCTGGTGCATGCGGCGGCGGGCGGAGTCGGGCTGCTGCTGATCCAGATGGCGAAGCGGATCGGCGCGCGTGTGATCGGAACCGTATCGACCCCGGAGAAGGCGAGGCTTGTGCAGGAGACGGGCGTGGGCGACGTGATCGTCTACACCGAATCTGATTTCGAGAAGGAGACGCGAAGCCTCACCGGTGACAAGGGCGTCGATGTCGTCTACGATTCTGTCGGCAAGGACACCTTCATCAAGAGCCTGAACTGCCTGCGGCCGCGCGGGATGATGGCGCTGTTCGGACAGTCGAGCGGGCCGGTTCCGCCCTTCGATCCGGGCATACTGGCTCAGAAGGGATCGCTCTTCCTGACGCGCCCGAGTCTGGCGCATTACGCCGCGACTCGCGAGGAGCTGCTCTGGCGCTCGGGCGAGCTTTTCGACTGGATCAGAAGCGGCGAGGTAAAACTGAGAATCGACAAGACCTTCCCGTTGGCTGATGCCGCCGAATCGCATCGCATGCTCGAAGGACGAAAGACTACGGGTAAAGTTGTTCTGTTCAACAAGGGGACTGAATGATGAGCGTCGAGGCGCTGACCCTGGGACGTTTGAGGAATTTCGGTAAATTCGACAGATACCTGCTCTTTCTCTCGATCGCGAGCAGCATCGCATATTACGTCAGCTCGAAGGCGGGGAACTATCCGGGTCGCTTCATCGTCAAGGGTCTGGCCGTGGGATGCCTGTCGGCGATGGCTTTCAGGATGCTGCGCGGGAGGTTGAACGAACCGGGCGGCAGAGTCTCAGGTTTCATGCGCGATCGGGACAATCTGATCCTCGGAACATCGCTGGCATTCTCGAGCATGGGCGATATGTACCTCGACCTCGGATCGGGAAGTTACTTCATCCAGGGTCTGCTCTCTTTTCTGATCGCGCACCTGCTTTACATCCTGCTCTTCCTCCGCAACTGGAAGCGACCGCTCAGACCGCGGGCTTCTCATCTGGCGATTGCCGGCCTGGTGCTGATTTACAGCCTCTTTTTCGCCGGCTGGCTGAGCCCCGACCTCGGTGCGCTGGCCAATCCGGTAATGATCTATCTCTGCACGATCACAACGATGGTCGTCGCATCGGTCTTCGCGGGTTTCTCGCGCCCGTGGGTCTGGATCGGAGCGGTCCTCTTTCTGATCTCGGATTCGATCATCGCGGCCGAAAAGTTCAAGACCGACGTTCCGTTCAACGATTACCTCGTCTGGGCAACGTACTATCCGGGCCAGTACCTGATCGCGCTCGGATATCTGAAGGAGAAGCTCGGCGAAGACTGAG
>CALBSU010000117.1 GCA_937967285.1 uncultured Acidobacteriota bacterium | reverse complement strand
CGCGCAATGCCTGATTGTGTCATCAGGCGCATGGTTTCACCGGCGCTCACTCAGAGCAACAGTGATGCAACCATTTCATCCCCTGGAGATCATAACAGGCCTGCTCCTGCTCTTAATGACAGGTGCAACGGTTTCGCGCGATTCGATGGCCTATCTGCAGGAGTTGCCGCTGGCCTTTACCGTTCAGATAGTCAATCTGGTGAATCTGATCATCGGCGCCATAAATATACCCGCTGGAGTTCTAAGCAAGACAAGAGATTACTGGAAGCGGCTGTCGGGCAGCGAAACGGCAAAAATAGATCGCGTAGTGCTGGTCTCGGCAGGAATGGTGACTGTTCTGGCGGCTGCGCTTTGCATTCTTTCTTATCAACGACACCCGCATTTGAAGGATGAGGTCGCCTACTATTTTCATGCACGTTATCTTGCAACCGGGAGGCTCTATCTGCCATTGCCTCCCGTCATCCAGGCTTACAACTTCGAACTGATGGATTATGACGCCACTCGCTGGTACGCCAGCCCGCCGCACGGGTGGCCGCTGATGCTTGCACTGGGGATCATTCTGGGCGTTCCCTGGCTGGTCAATCCTGTGCTGGGCGGACTAAACATAGTACTCATCTACATTCTGGTCCGGGATTTGTACGACCGTCAAACGGCTCGAATATCCGCGCTGCTGCTGAGTTTCTCGCCCTGGCATATTCTGCTTGCGATGAGCTTTATGACCCATATAGCGGCACTGACCTTCACTCTGCTGGCGGCCATCGCGGTATCGCGGGCGAGACGCAGAGAGTCTCTCTTGTGGGCTTTCATTGGCGGGATCTCAACCGGAATGGTGGGGATGATCAGGCCGCTCGAGGGGATGATCGTGGCTGGGTTGACAGGAATCTGGGCAATCACCGGAGGTTCGGTGAAGCGAAGGCTGACACGGATCGGAGCCTGGGCCGCCGGATGTTCGCTCATTGGAGCCGCCATCCTGCATTACAATCAGACGCTGACCGGCAAAGCGACCACTTTTCCTATCATGGCCTGGGCCGACAAATATTTCGGTCCAAACAGCAATGCAATGGGATTCGGGCCTGATCGCGGACTCGGCTGGGCACTCGACCCATACCCCGGTCATGGCATCCGGGACGTGATCGTTAATTCAAACCTGAATATTACTGCCCTCAATACAGAACTGTTCGGATGGAGCACCGGATCCATTATTTTTTTAATGATGATTCTGCTCATGCGGAAGGTAAAGGGGAAAGATTATTACCTGTTGTCTCTGCTGGCACTGATATTTACGGCGCACGTCTTTTACTGGTTCAGCGGAGGCCCGGATTTCGGGGCACGGTACTGGTTTCTGATGATCATATCGTGCGTCGTTCTGACGACACGAGGCATAAATGAGGTGATCGAGAGGATATCCCGTAGTACCAGCGACGACTGCCAAATCAGGGTCTATGTCCTGGTGGGCGTGCTCTGCATAATGTCGCTGATAACTTTCATTCCCTGGCGGGCAGTCGACAAGTACTACCACTATCTTGGTATGCGCCCCGATATCCTGCGTCTGGCCGATGAACACAGATTCGGCAGGAGTCTGGTACTGATCCGTGGCAGGAATTTTCCAGATTACTCATCGGCAGCTGCTTATAATCCTCTCGACATGATCGGCGGCGAAACGATCTATGCGCTGGACGAAAACGAAAATATCCATGCGGAGTTGCTGAGAAAATATTCGGACCGGCCAATCTGGATAGTTGAGGGGCCTTCCGTAACTCAGCGTGGCTATAAAATAATCGCCGGCCCGGTTTCAGCGGCGAAACTGACCGCCAAGGGCCGGGAATGACTCATCGCAATCAGGTCATCAACCGATTGCAGCTGGCTGATTGCGATTGGGAAATGCGGCAATCGGTCAACGCCTTATGGAGACTAGAAGAATGATCCACCATAAACGGACAACCTGCCGGGCCTGCGGCGGGAAGAAATTGAGGATATTCCTGCCGCTGGGAGAGATGCCGCTGGCGAATTCGTTTCTCAAGTCATCGGATGAATTCGCCAATGAGCAACGCTATCCGCTGGAAGTCTATTTCTGCGAAGACTGCACGCTCGTGCAGATACTGGATGTCATCGATCCGGAGGTGCTCTTCCGGCACTACCTTTACGTCACCGGGACATCGGAGACTATCGCTGCTCACAACAAAGAGTACGCCCGGGTGGTGGTCGAACTTCTCGATCTCGGGAGCGAAGACCTGGTCGTCGAGATCGCCAGCAATGACGGCAGTCTGCTGGCCTGCTTTCAGCCGTATGGTGTCAGAACCCTGGGGATTGAACCGGCGACCAACATCGCCGAGATCGCAACAAAACGCGGCGTCGAGACGGTCAATAAATTTTTCAATCCCGAGACTGCGGAAGAGGTCCGGCGGAATCGAGGTCCGGCGAGGGCGATCATCGGCAACAACGTTCTGGCCCATGTTGACGACACACAGGCCTTCCTGAGGGGATGCGCGACCCTGCTTGCGGATGACGGTCTGGTTATGATCGAGGCGCCGTACCTGGGGGACCTGATCGGCAGACTGGCATACGACACCGTGTACCACGAGCATCACTGTTACTTTTCCGCGACGTCGCTCAGGCAGCTCTGCGATGCAACCGGTCTGGTCATCACCCGAATCGATCATCTGCCGGTCCACGGCGGCACGTTGAGAATGTACGCCGGCCTCAAATCGCGCCACGAGGATCACAGCCCGGAGGCGCTGAAGATGATCGAACAGGAGCAAGCGAGGGGAATCGCGTCTTTCGAGACGTTCGAGAAACTGGCAAGGGATGTGGAGGAGAACCGGCGGCAGATTTTGGAGCTGCTGCAAAAGATCAAATCCGAAGGTATGACTGTCGCCGGTTACGGCGCTCCGGCCAAGGGCAATACCCTGCTCTGCTACTGCGGTATCACGACCGATCTGCTCCCCTACACCGTCGACAAGAGCCCGCTCAAGATCGGCCTGCTGACGCCGGGCAGTCACATCCCCGTGCTGCCGGTCGAGACTCTGCTCGAACGCCAGCCGGACTACGTGCTGATTCTGGCCTGGAATTTCGCCGAGGAGATCATGCGACAGCAGTCGGAGTACAGAAACCGTGGCGGACGTTTCATCATTCCGATTCCGACCCCGCAGGTAGTGTAAATCATGAAAGTGATAATACTGGCTGGCGGCCGCGGAACCCGACTGGCTGAAGAGACTCAAATTCGCCCGAAACCGATGATCGAGATCGGCGACAAGCCCATCCTCTGGCACATCATGCAGATCTACGCTTCACACGGCTACAAGGAGTTTTTGATCGCCTGCGGCTACAAGGGCGAGTTGATCAAGGAGTACTTCGATCGTTTCCCGGTTCATCACAGCGACTATTTCATCGATCTCCGCGAAGGAAAGCGCGAGATCGTCGGCACGAGCAGCGTAGACTGGCGTGTGGGACTGATCGACACCGGCCTCGACACGATGACTGGCGGTCGCATCAGAAGGCTCCGAAGCTGGGTCGATGAAGAAGCGTTCATGGCCACCTACGGCGACTGCCTTGGAAATATAGACATCTCGGCGCTCGTCGATTTTCACCGTGCGCACGGTCGCATTGCAACGGTGACCGGCGTCAGGCCTCCTGCGCGCTTCGGAGGGCTGGTGACCGATGGCGACCGGGTGGTCGAATTTACCGAGAAACCTCAGACCGGGGAGGGCTGGATCAATGGCGGATTCTTTGTCTTCGAGCCGAAAATCTTCGACTATCTTGCCGGGGACGAGACGATCCTCGAACGCTCCCCGCTCGAACTTCTGGCCGCAGATGGACAGCTGATGGTCTTCCGACATGAAGGATTCTGGCAACCGATGGATACTCTGCGTGAAAAAAATCTCCTTGAATCGCTCTGGTCGACGGGCGAGGCTCCCTGGATGGTTTAACTAATAAGGAACAAAAAATGTCACTCCCCCTCCAATCCCCCTCACAGGCCGGGATCCGGCATCTGATTATACCTGTCATATTTCTGATCCTCTCAGTGTCCGGTGTGCTGCTTGCGCTCGCTCCGGAGAGAGTGATCAAAGGCGGCGAGCGCCGGATACATCGGGCCTGGATGATCCTGAACGGTAAACTGGTCCTGGTCAACGGGCATTATCTGAGGGTCGAGCGTAAGGGCCGGGGCGGACCGACCGTCGTCTTTGATTCGGGGCTTTCACAGACCCACAGTACCTGGGGATCCATCCCGGATGAGGTCGCCGGGAAAGCCAGCGTGATCGTTTACGAACGCGCCGGAGTCGGCGAAAGCGACCATCTCAAGACAGTCGGCACCAGCAGCCGGATCGTCGATGACCTTCATGAGCTGCTTGAAAAGACCGGGGCACCGAAACCGTACATTCTGGTCGGACATTCCTTCGGGGGGATGAATATCCGCCTGTTCGCCAGCCGCTATCCCAATGAGGTTTCGGGGCTGCTGCTGATCGATGCGTCGCATGAGGATCAGTTCGTCAGATACGCCGAGCTCATGCCGTCAGATCAGCGGGCATCATATCTGCGGCATGAGAGAGGAGAGAACCTCGAAGGAGTCAACATGCTGGCCAGCGGCCGCGAAGTAAGGGCGGCGCGGTTCGGTCCGATTCCGGCAATCATCCTGACCGCCGGAGCGGACCGCTCCAAAACGGCGTTTGACGATCGCGAGAGGGCCCATCTGGACCTGCAGTCAGAACTGGTCAAAAGATTACCGGGGTCGCGCCAGATCATCGCCGAGAAGAGCGGGCATTTCATTCAAAAGGACCAGCCTGAACTGGTTGTAAAATCGATCCTCGAGCTGGCGGGGAAAACGGGGCGGAACTGAACTGATGCGGATCGGCGTCGATGCAACGATCACTTCGAATTCACGGGGCTATGGACGACACGCCAGATCCCTGCTCGATGCGCTGCTGAGAGAAGACACCCGGAACAGATACACGATGATCACCGACGAACCGGATTCCGTCGGGAATCTGCCGGCAGAAGCTGAGGTTAAACTAGTCAGGACCGATGTTCCGACTTCGATCGCAGCAGCTGCGGGAGGACGGCGGTCTCTCAGCGACATGGTCCGGATGAGCCTTGCATTATCGGATCCCGCTTTCGACATGATTCTCTTTCCAACCGTCTACAGTTACGTCCCTGTCTTCTCGACGGCGCGCAAGATCGTGATGATCCACGATGTCATAGCCGAGAAATTTCCGCACCTGACCGTTCCGACTCTGCCGGCCAGACTGTTCTGGAAAGCGAAAGTCGCGCTCGGTCGACTGCAGGCCGACGCGATCGTCACGGTATCGGATTACTCGAAGCGATGCATAGCCGAGCATTTCGGGACCAGATCGGACAAAGTATACGTGGTCGGCGAAGCGGGCGACCCGGTCTTCAGGCCGATCGAGAACCCGACACCTACGGCCCTCCTTGACGGCCTTGGGTTGACGCCCGATCGCAGATTGATCGTTTATGTCGGCGGATTCAATCCGCACAAGAACCTCGAAACGCTCATCCGGGCTTTCAAAGAGGTCTCCGCGACAGAGAACTTTTCAGATCTCAGACTGGTCATGGTGGGAGAGTACAAAAAAGAGGTCTTTCACAGTTACTTCGGCAGCATCAGCGAACTGGTGAATGGCCAGGGGCTGACCGACCGTGTGATCTTCACCGGATACCTGCCTGATGAAGATCTGGCGATCCTGCTCAATTATGCGTCGGCACTGGTGCTTCCATCTCTGATGGAAGGTTTCGGCTTGCCGGCCGTAGAGGCCGCCGCGAGCGGATGTCCGGTCATCGCAACGACGGCCAGTCCGCTGCCCGATCTGTTGGGCGATGGAGGACTGTTCGTCGATCCCTGCGATCTGCCTGGATTCATCAACGCGCTCAGGCTCGTCACCGGTTCGGACGAACTTCGGAGTCGGATGAGAAAAGCCGGAATCGAGGCCGCCGGCCGATTGACCTGGAGCGCAGCGGCCGGGCAGATGATGGATGTCATCAGAGAGGTCGCCGGATGAATGGCAGACCGCTCAACTTCCTGCATCTGACTACTTTCTATCCGCCGTACAGTTTCGGGGGTGACGCGATGTACCTCTACCGGCTCTGTCACGCTCTGGGAGACGCCGGTCATCAGGTGGATGTCGTTCATTGCGTCGACTCATATCACCTGCTTCACCCGGGAGAACCTGAGATCGCTTTCAAACCGCATCCCCGGGTCCGCACGCACGGGATGCGCAGCGGATACGGCATGCTGTCCCCGCTTCTGACTCAGCAGACGGGACTTCCGCTGCTCAAGATGGGAAAGATACGGGAGTTGCTCAGCGACCGATCATATGATGTCGTTCATTATCACAACATTTCGCTGCTCGGGCCCTCGATCATGAAATTGAACGTGCCGGGCGCAGTCAAACTTTACACGACCCATGAGCACTGGCTGATCTGTCCCATGCATGTGCTCTGGAAATTCAACAGCCGGCCCTGCGAAAAACCTGAATGCCTGCGGTGCGTGCTGAAAGGAAAACGGCCGCCGCAAATCTGGCGTTATACTTCGATGCTCGAAAGCGCCGCCGAGCATGTCGATCGTTTCGTCTCGCCGAGCCGGTTCACTTCGCGCATGCACGCCGAGAGAGGCTTCTCAAAACCGGTCGGCCATCTGCCGTATTTCATAGATCGTGTCGACAACGACTGGCAGGCCCCGGGCCCGCGCCCCCAGGATCGCCCCTACCTGCTCTTCGTCGGCCGGCTCGAGGAGATCAAGGGACTCCATAAGCTGATCAAGATCTGGGAGCGAATCGAGGACTGCGATCTGCTGGTTGCAGGCTCCGGCAATTATGGCGACCGCCTGCGCGAACTGGCCTCCGGCAATCCGAGAATCAGATTTCTGGGAGGGTTGCCTCAAAGCGAGCTCGGTCGACTTTACGCACACGCCCTGGCCTGCGTTGTTCCGTCCCTGACATATGAAACATTCGGGATCATCATTATCGAAGCATTCGCGCGGAAGACTCCAGTCATCGTAAACGACCTCGGAGCCCTGCCCGAAGTGGTTCGGGAGAGCGGCGGAGGTTTCGTTTACAGCTCAGATGACGAGATGTTCGATGCCATCCGTCGCCTGATCGATACTCCCGGGCTGGGAAAGGATCTCGGGGAAAGAGGGTATCAGAAATTCCTTGAGATCTGGTCTCGCGAGGCGCACCTCAGGCTCTATGGGGATCTGCTCGATTCCACCGCGAATGAAAAATGGGGAAATGTCCCATGGCGGGGATAACCCTTCCAAATGTCCGCCACTTGAGAGCGGATTCAAAATACAGATCAAACAGACTACACACGGTCATCATCGGATGACAAAACGCTACGAGGTATTTTCATGCAACGAGGTTTCATCGAAAATTCCGGAAAAAACAAGCCTCAGGTTGTTTCAGTCGATAACAATTCCGAGCTCCGGAAAATTCGCGGAGGAAGTTCGCCGGATTCGGGGCATCTGAGAAAATTGTCGGGCAATGAACAGGCACGGAATCATCTGATACTGTCCGTCATGCTCTGCGGGATATTCTTCATCTATATCGCCACATTCCGCGCCGGCCACGACTGGGGAGACGATTTCGCGATGTACATCATGCACAGCAGGAACATCGTCAACGGTGTGAGTTACGGCGATACCGGTTTCATTCTGAATCCGATGAGGGTGGTCGGGCCGCAGACATATCCGCCGATATTTCCCTTGCTTCTCGCGCCGGTGTACTACTTCATGGGGCTTGATCTGACGGCGATGAAGATGCTCATTGTGCTGATGTTTCTGGCGACTCTGGCGATGGCATTTATCTGTTTCCGGGACGGTCTTCCGGCGAAACACCGGCTGGTCATGATCGGGCTGATCGGGCTGAATCCGCTGTTCTGGTCGTTCAAGGACCATATCGTTTCAGATATCCCATTCGCATTTTTTGTCTTTCTGTCCCTCTGCGTGATCCACACTTCTTATCGGAAGAAGGAAAGATGGCCGCGCGAGATCCTGTTCGGAATGATCATTGCCCTGACCATATATCTGGCATACGGCACCAGAAGCGTCGGCCTCGTCCTGATTCCCTGTCTCGTTGCGTACGATCTGCTCAGAAACAGGCGGCCATCGCTCAAAGGGGTAACCGGCGTGGCATTCGCGCTGGCGGCGATCTATGTTCAGAATGCAACGTCTCACAACGACGGAGGTTACGGCCCTCAAATAGCAATCAAGACAAAGCATGTCATTTCGCATGCCTGGATTTATCTCAAGATCCTCACCTACTATCTTGAGAACGGTTACAGCAAGATACTGAAGCTGGCGATCTTCGGTCTGGTTAGCTGCCTGGCTCTGGTCGGATATTTTTACAGGCTCCGCAAAGAGATCACATGTTTTGAGATCTTTCCAGCCTTGTACCTCATCCCGTTTCTGGTCCTGCCGATATTACCGATCGAACGGTACATTGCAGTGCTTGTGCCGATCTACTTCTTTTACGCCCTGGTTGGACTGAGAGCGATCCCGGCAAAGAGTGAAATGGCGCGGTATGCGCTGCCGGCATTTGTAATCGTCGTGCTTGGGACCTATGCGTTGAGGTATACGACGATCGAGTACGGGCCGTTTCGGGATGGAGTCGAGGCTCCCGGGAGCATTGAGATGTTCGATTACGTCAGGAAGAATACGCGGCCGGATGATGTGTTTCTGTTCAGGAAGCCGCGCGCGCTGGCGTTGTATACGAACAGGCATTCATCGAGCTGGGATCCGGGCATTTCGGATGAAGAACAGTGGGAATATATTAAAAAGATCGATGCAACCTATCTTGTTCTGGGACTTGAGGGACTCGACCACGAGGATTATGTATACCTCAAAGGATTCATCAATCGGAATGAGGAGAGGCTGGAACGCCGATTCGACAATAAGGAGTTCAGCGTGTACCGGATCATGCCGAAGAAAGAACATATCCGGACATCGGCGAATTGATTGCTATGAGAACCGACATGGGAGACAGTCAGGAAACACCGGGTAACCGCGGTGCGGATTCAGCGCCGTGGATTTATTCCGCTCGAAGTACGGCCGTCCGCCTGTTTCTGACCTGCTGGATAGTATACGCGTTGCATTTCGCGACAAACATCGTAAGAGAGGTCTATCCTGCCATATCGATCGGCGAGCACCTCTCATTTCGACTGGACGAATACGCGAATCTGCATCCTGATATTTTCGAGATGCCCGGCCGTGGCTGGCACATCAACAATAATCCCGGAGTATCGATGATGGCGGCCGTTCCGTACGCAGCAGCGGGACCGTTGATCAACAGAGTCGTCGGCGCGGTTCAGTCGCGACGGGCAGCAGCAGGGCTGAGCGAGCCTCCGGCATATGATTCTCCGTGGCCGATGGCGCGTGAATTTTATCGACGGGCCTGGCAGAGCGGTCTGGACATCAAGCTGGGCCTGGCGGGTGCGGTGACACAGATCTTCTTCATGGCCCCGCTGTCGGCGCTCGGCATTGTCGGGATGTTTTTCGGGCTGAGACGAATCCTTTCAGATGACCGCAGAGCTTTCTGGCTGGCAATGGTTTATGCATTCGGGACGCCGGTCTTCTTCAGGACCGGATATCTCAACCACAACATGGCGATGGGGCATATCGTCTTCCTCGGATTTCTGTCGATGTGGGAGAGAGACGAACTTTCCCGCGAGACGACCAGAAAGAGGTATTTCCTTGGAGGGCTGGCCGGAGGCGCGGCATATCTGCTCGACAACAGCGGGGTGATCCTGCTGCTGTGCCTGTTCGGTTACGGACTGGCGCAGGCCTGGTACCGGACATCGGACCGCAGAGCAGCGATGAGAAGGGCGATCGAATCGGGATTCTGGTATTTTCTGGGAACGCTGGGGCCTGTCGGCCTGCTCTGGTTCTACCAATGGAGAAGTTTCGGCCATCCGCTCTATCCGGCACAACACTGGATGCCGAAAGTGGCATGGATTGAGATGGGGTATCAGGGATTGACTCTGCCGTCAGCCGGGCTCCTGATGTCGCTGCTCTTCGATTATCGTTACGGGCTGTTCATCAGTTGCCCGCTGTTTCTGCTGGCCGCTTTCGTTTACGTTATGAAGCGCGATGAGCGGGCGCGTCGGGCGGGATTTGAGATCGGAGCATCGATCATCTTCTTCCTGGCTATGCTGCTCTTCTGCAGCGGAGTGCAGTATGCGCGACTGCAATTCAATACCGGAATCAGGTATCTCGCGCCGGTCTTCCCGTTCATATTTATCCCGGCAGCCTTGACGCTGATCAGGCTGCCGAGGAGAGCGGCATACTTCATCGCCGTATTCTCTGTCGCCCTGGGCTGGTGCCAGGCGATGTACAGGGATGTTGAACGGGGACTCGGCGTACTCGATCCGGCGCTGCACGTCTTCATCGGCGGCTTTCAGTTGCCGGCGATGACAACGATATCAAGATTGGGCAAGCAGTTCGGTGAGTACACCAACCTTGGCGTCTCGCCATTGCCGGCGTTCCTTCTGCTGGCGGCTGTGATATACGGCATATGGGCACCCCGACCGCTCGGATTTCTCGGTCGTCAGAGAAAAGAGAGGACGTAAGATCTCAGATAGCAAGGGCGAAGATGATCAGCATCAGCGCGCCCGCCAGGTAACTCATGCGGTCCCTGATGGCAAAGAGGACCGGATCCTCATCCAGCTCACCACGGGCGGTTATCAGCCAGAGCCTGCTCAGCCAATACGCAAAGACCGGACAAACCAGCCACAGCATCGACGGATGGCGATAATACCTGATGACGTCCTGCGAATTGAGATAAAGCGCTATGACGAGCACGGCGAGCAGTGCGCTTGAACAGCCAAGGCTCATCAGAAACTGAAGATCCGAGGAGAGGTATCCCCTCCGATTCTGAATTTCGCGGGCCGCCTGATCCAGGTTGGAGTGCAGTTCTGAATATCGCTTGGCAAGCGCGATGCTGAAGAAGAGGCACATGAAGAAAGCAAGTGCCCACTGTGAGATGATGATGCCCGTGGCGGTCCCGCCCGCCCAGACACGTATCGTATAGAGCCCGCCCAGTAAAAGCACGTCGATCAGAACCTTCTTCTTGAGATAGAACGAATACAAAAAAGTCAGAATGAAATAGAGGCCGAGTACAGCAATGAATCCGTATTGGAGCGTAGAGGCGACAAGAAAAGCTGCGAGCAGCAGCAGGGCTGACATAATCACGCCGGTCACAGCCGAGACTTCGCCCGCAGCGAACGGCCGGCTTCTTTTCCTGGAATGCTGACGGTCGGCATCGAGATCCGCCAGGTCATTCATGATGTAGACCGCCGATCCGCATAACGAAAAAGCGATGAATGCGACCAGTGAGGCCTTAACGAGGCCGGGATCCGTGAACTTGTGGCCGAGCATGACAGCCGCGAAAAGAAGCAGGTTCTTGGCCCACTGGTGAGGCCTGAGGGCCTTGATCAGTGAATAGATCCGACCACCTGATTGTGGCTCTATGGCTGCGACATCATCGACCAGACGTTTGACGCTATCGACGAACCTCTTATCGTCGCTGACAACGATCGCTTTCCTGCATTCACCCCAGACGACCAGATCTCGTCGTGAATCTCCAAGATAATCGAAGTGATCATCGCCGATTCTCTCCCGGATGACCTGCAGCTTCCGGTCGGCGACCAGATGCATGCCGGAAGTCGAGCCGTGATGGGACGAAAAGAGTCCGAGATGCCGGGAGACCTGACTGACGATCGTCTCATGCGCGCCGGAGATAAGAATGATCTCACGCCCCTGATCGCGCTGATCGCGCAGATACTCGAGCACTTCGGGGCGATAAGGCAGCAGGCCTACATTAATCGAAACTGTCTCAGCCAGCTTGTTCCACAGAAAATCCTGCCCTCTCAACAACCAGAGCGGCAGCAGAAAGACCAGCCAGGGCTTCATCCTGGCAAGGATGATCGCAGCTTCGTGAAGCGAATTTGTCTTGATGAGCGATCCGTCCAGATCGACGAAGAGCGGGACATCCTGCCGGCTCTGATTCATATCCTGCATATTGAAAGCACTCCAACGTTTCGGGGCTGGAATCGTAACATAGGGCGGTCCGCGAAATCAGAATAATTCCTGAACAGATTGAGGTCATGACGCGGCGGGGCGTACTATTGTCGCACGGATTATTCCATGACAGAACCGGGTGTGAGATATGGCTGATCTGACCGGCAGGGCAGATGTGATCGTCATCGGCGGAGGGCTGGCGGGCATCGCGGCCGCGCTGGAGCTGC
>CALBSU010000116.1 GCA_937967285.1 uncultured Acidobacteriota bacterium | reverse complement strand
CATGCTGAAGGTGAACGGCTCCGGGATGTTGAGAGGTTGCTGTTCAGTCAGGCCGGCGAATGACCCGAGCGGATCGAAAGTCATCTCGCCGTAGAGTATATTCTGCTGTTGCTGACTGCTGTTGTTCAACTGGTATTCCGCGAAATAGTTCCCGACAGTCGGATTGTGATACGTCCAGACGACATACTTGTCTCCGGTTGTCTGATGCGCTCCTTGCTGAAAAGCCAGCTGTACTCCCTGCAGATAGACATAGCTCATGCTGCTGTATTTCAGCGGATCGTTCGCCGGCAGCGTCGTCAGATCCTTGAATTCGGCTATTACCCTCCCGCCCAGTACGCTCGACCGAATCAGGTAGTAGTTGCAGAAATGATCGTAATTTCCATTGATCATGCTTCCATTAGACGTCTTGTGGAGAATCTTTGCTCCGTCTCCGTCGTAAAAATTCTCTCTCACTCTGACAATACCGGGCCCGCCGCTGGATTCGAACTGGGTAAAGAGTTTTCCGGCGGCATCGTAATGCATGTAAGGATCGGGGGTTGAAGTATAGCCAACCACATTCCCGGCCTGGTCATACGACATATTCACATCGCGGCCGTTGACGTAGTTCGTGGCGAATGTCGGGAGAGTCGTGCTCCAGTGAGATCCCTGGCGGCTTGTAGTATTTCCCCAGGCATCATAATTGTAAGCCAGTGAATAGGGACTTGAAGACGTCTGGGCCGATCCCCCCGTATGCGCTTTCACAAATCTTCCGGCCTGATCGTATTCATATGATCGATTGAAATTGCTGCCGTAGTGCAGGTCGGATGCGGATTTGACAAGGCCATCATCATAATACTGGTTAAGCGTGGTCCTGCCGCCGCCTGTATAACTGGTCAGTCTCAGGCGAACCCGGCATTGCAGGACTCTAATGTTTCTCCCAACTACCTCTTGACACTTTTAATAATCGTGTGTCTATAATAATGGCAATCTGACTGTTGATGGGGTGAGGACATCAGCAGTTTTCGAGCCGATCATCGGTCCCTAAACCGGTGATCGGCTCTCTGATTTTCAGGAAAAGTCAGCCGCGATCCCCGCAACTGAAGATTTAGACAGTCCAGGACGGGCAGTCATGTCCTCATTTCTGAACTTCCTGCCAGGCATTTTCGATAATCGGTTTGATGATGCCCGTGAAGAGCCGGTAGGCCGGGTCCTTGAAATGCAGTTTGTCATTGAGATAGAGATCGAGACGAGGTGTTCCCCCGGCATCAAAGAGAACAGGATTAACGTCAATGAACTGCAGTTTCGGATCGGATTCGCAAATTTCGCTGATCAGCCTGTTTGCCTGATCGACGAGGTCCCATTTGTCCATCTTCTGCGGGGCGCGATTGATCGAGACAAAAAAGATGCGCGTCCCGGGCAACGCCGAGTGAACTCTTTCGGCGAAGCTCCTGAATCTGCCGGCGATGTCGGCCGGTTTTTGATCGGCATTAATGTCATTGCTGCCGCAATAGTAGACGATTATTTTCGGCTCATAGGGTATGACAATGCGGTCCATATAGCGGAGGATATCTGATGTCTGGGACCCGCCGAATGCGCGATTGAAGACCGGGAGAGGGTCCATGTCCGATTTGAGTCCCGCCCAGAGCCTGAAGATGCTGCTGCCGATGAAAAGAATCGAGTTGCGGGGCGGAGGATTCGTGCGGTCAGCTTCGATGAAAGCTTCGATCGCCGGGTCGAAAGGATTCACCCGCTGTTCCGGCTGTTGTCCGTAAGCGGGCGATGATAAGGCCAGAAGAAGGACGAGGATTGTCGTCGTCAGCGCCGTTCTCATCTATCAAAGCTCCTTCATTATGTCAGCGATTTTCTAGCCTGAGCGAGTTCCATCTTCACCTGTTCGGGCGATGTCCCGCCGATCTGATTCTTGCCGGCGAGCGAGCTGTCGAGAGAGATGGCGGTGAAGACGTCCTGATCGAAGAGATTCGAGAAGCTTCTCACCTCATCGAGGGTCAGTTCCTGCAGTTCCTTTCCCTGTTCGATGGCATAAACGACGATCCGGCCGATGACTTCGTGAGCCTTCCTGAATTCGAGCCCTTTCCGAACCAGGTAATCCGCGAGGTCGGTGGCATTGGTGTAATCGGTGATGGCGGCGGCGCGGGCCCGCTCGGTATCGAGTTCGATGTTGCGGAGGACGATCGAGGTGACGATCAGACTGTCGACGAGGGTATCGATCGAATCGAAGAGCGCCTCCTTGTCCTCCTGCAGGTCCTTGTTGTATGCGAGCGGGAGCCCCTTGGCGAGGGTGAGCAGAGCGGTCGAATGGCCGATCACTCTGGCGGACTTGCCGCGGATCAGTTCGAGCGAGTCGGGATTCTTCTTTTGCGGCATAAGACTGCTGCCGGTCGAGATGGCGTCTCCGAGACGAATGAAGCCGAACTCCTGCGTCGAGTAGACGATCAGGTCCTCGGCCAGCCTCGAGAGATGCATCATGGTGATGGCCGCGAATCCGACGAATTCGATGATGTAGTCGCGGTCGCTGACGGCGTCGAGACTGTTTCGCGTCACGCCTGAGAAGCCAAGCTCAGCCGCCATCCACTCGCGATCGACGTTGAAATTGGTGCCGGCCAGGGCGCCCGAGCCGAGCGGCAGCACGTTGACGCGCCTGATGACATCGGCCAGCCGCTCCCTGTCGCGGGCGAGCATATTGAAGTAGGCGAGCAGGAAATGCGGGAAGAGCACCGGCTGGGCCTTCTGCAGGTGAGTGTATCCGGGGAGAGGGTCTCCGGCGTACTTCTCTGCCAGATCGAGCAGAGCGGTCTGCGTTTCGCGCAGAGCCTGATCGACGGCCTGGGCCTCTTCCCTCAGACAGAGGCGCGTGGCGACGGCGACCTGATCGTTGCGGCTGCGGCCGGTGTGGAGCCTGTATCCGGCCGGACCGATCAGCTCGACCAGGCGGGATTCGATGAAGCTGTGAACGTCCTCGGTTCCGGCGAACTCGGGCCGGTCGAGATATCCGGGCTCGGCGGCGCGGGAGGCGATGGTTTCGAGCCCCTGCGTGATCGACGCGACATCGTCGCCGGTCAGGACGCCCGCCCTGCCGAGAGCGCGCGCGTGAACCGAGCACGCCTTCAGATCGGCGAAGATCAGACGTCGGTCGAATCTGAAGCTCGCATTATATTCGGCGAATTTACGATCGGTCTCGCCGGTGAACCGCCCTCCCCAGAGATTCATAGTGTTTGATCAGAAATTTGGCGGATGAAGAAAATTCAGTTTGCCCCGCCCACGACGTGTTTTTGAATGAGCCTGATGACGATATCGGCCTCGGCGGCCTGTTTCGTTCCGGGCATGAAGATGTAGGGAGTCGGCGCGCCATCGGCAGCGACGGAGACCAGGCTGCTCTCGCCTGATTCCATCTTGAGGACTTCGGTCACCTTGCCGTTTTCGAGCGTCGCCAGCGTCCGGTTGCCGAAATCGGCGATCAGCAGGCGCCCCGGACGGATGCGGAGCCAGCCGGTCTGCGGCTCCTGAAAGTTGAACTTCCCGTCCGCGCCTTTGATGGTGCCGCGCCACTGCTTGTCGTGATAGATCCGCAGGACGGCCGCGCCGTTGGCCTTGATCGCGCGCTCCATGGCCTTTTCAGCCTTCTCGAAATCGCCCTTGTTGTAGAGTTGAATGATTCCGATAAATTCAAGCGCACTGGGTTTGTAGTCGTCCTCGGCCGCGAGTTCATCGAGTGCGGTCAGCGTCTCATCGACCGAGGCCGGATCGGACTCGCGGAACTTGAGGATGATATTCTGAAATCTCTCGTTGTAGATGGCGGGAAGAAGCCCCTGGCGGGCGACCGTCAGCGTGTACGGAACGGCTTTACGGACGCCGATTCTGCCCGATACCCGGACGATGTAATCACCGTCGGCCGGAAGTCCGCCGGTATTTGTTTTGACTGACCAGTTGCCGGAGGCGTCCTTCGAGAGCGGGACTTCGACATTCTCCTTGTCGAAGACCTGGACGACGATGTTGGGATCCTCGGTCTGGAGTTTGAGCGAGTAGAGATCATTGGCCCGTGCGGCCTTCCAGTCATACTCCTGAAAGAAGTTGCCGGCCGCGATCTTGTCGGAAGTGCGCGGATCGAGCCGGCTCTCGATCGACTTGTCGAGCGTGATTGCGGTGATTACGGATGCGACCTCACGGCGAGGCCTCGGCGCCGGTTTTGATCCGGGCAGCTCGCCGCTGCCGCCCTGAGCCGCCGCCGGGACAGGCATCAGGATCAACGCGACCAGGAAGAGTGCGATCTGGGCAACTGAAAATTTGTACAACATGGCAATCGCTCCTATCCAGAGCGCCTCCCGAAGGATCTTTTACTCAGTACCTGCATCCCGGGCGCACCGGAAACCGGTCTGCCCGTAGACGGCCTGCGACGGATTCGGCCAATCCCTGCGGGATGCGGGCCATCCTACCCTGTAGGTCGCGGTAGCGAACTTCGGCTCGCTCTCGAACGAACCTCCGCGGATGACCTTGAGATTTCTGTAACCCGGTCTGGCATCGACTTTGCCGCCGGGGTAGGCCGCGAAGTCGGAGGCCGTCCACTCCCAGGCATTGCCGGCCATATCGAGGGCGCCGAAGATGCTTGCTCCGCCGGCGAACTGGCCGACCGGGGCGAACTGCTTCTTCTCACCCGCTTTGGCGGAGATGTTTGCGGCATCCGGCTGGAAAGTATCGCCCCACGGGTAGAGCCTGCCTTCGGGCCCGCGAGCGGCGAACTCCCATTCGACTTCGGTCGGCAGTCGCTTGCCGATCCAGGTAGCGTATGCGGTCGCGTCCTCCCAGGTGACATCCGTGACGGGCAGATTGTCTGCGCCGTCGGCGAACCTGCCGCCCTTCCATGACGGAGGCGCTTCATATCCCGTGGCTTCGATGAATTTCAGGTAATCGGCGTTGGTCACTTCGGTGCGATCGATGAAGAACGGCTTGACCGTCTCGACGTGAGCGGGCATCTCGTTCTTGTCGCCCTCGTCGCGGCCAACTCTCAGCACTCCGCCGAGCACATAGACCATGCCCTCTGGCGCCTTGACCTGCGGGTAAGCGGCGGACGGTTCGGCCGCGGGACTGGCTGTCTCGGCCGGAGTCGAGACGGCAACGGTGTCGTTCGCATTGTCCGTCTTCGATCCGGAGGAGATCGCCCACCAGGCCGCCAGAGCGCCGAGTATCAGGACCACTGCGCCGACGCCGGCGATGAGCGGCATATTCGATTTCGATCCCGCGGGGCTGGGAGTCGGGGAATATGCCGGTTGCGGGGCAGGTTTCTCTGCGGGCTTTTCGACAGGCTTTTCGACAGGCTTCGTCGCCTTGCCGGCCTTTTCGGCTTTTCCCTTCTTTGCAGACTTCGATTCCGGCGCAGGTTTGGGTTCCGGGGTCGCTTCTACCGATTTGGCGGCGGGCTCAGGAACCTGAGGCGTCGGCTCGGGCGCCTGGACCAGCTTCCCGATCGGCATCGTCGCGGCATCGATCTTACCTGTCGCGGTGCTTTCGGATGAAGGCAGCGAATCGGTCGAGCCCTGGAGCACCTCAGTCCCTTTGTCGAGCCTGAGGTTGGCTTCCGTCACGCCGGGCTGCTGTTCGCTGGTCGTCGGCGGCGTCAGGACTTCAGTCGACGAAGAAACGGCCGGCGGGACCGGTTTTTCGACGGCATCGAATACCGTCTCGTAATTGACCGGTTCGGGCGGCTTCTCTTTCGGCGTCAGGATGGCGGTTCCCGGCTCGTCCTGATCGACTTTGGGCGGGACCTTGACCTCATTTTCGCCGGTCAGCCGCCGGGTATCCTGTTCGATATTCAGCGCGGCCTCGAATTCACGGGCCAGTTCGAGCGCGGTCTGCGGACGCGAGTTCGGGTTCTTCTCGAGTGCCCTGAGAACGACCTTCTCGACGGCAGAGCTGATATTCGGATTGATCTCGCGCAGCGGCCGCGGCTGTTCGGTGACGTGCTTGATCGCGATCCCGGTCGGGGTCTTGGCGATGAACGGCGCGACTCCCGTCAGCAGTTCGTAGAGCACGACTCCGATGCTGTAGATGTCCGAGCGCGAATCGGCCTCTTCTCCCTGGCACTGCTCCGGAGACATGTAATGAGGCGTGCCGATGATCGTCCCGTAGTTGGTCAGCCGCTGTTCCAGGCTGTGAGTGTCGACCGCGGAGTCCCTCACCTTGGCGATCCCGAAATCGAGGATCTTGACCAGATCGGTGCCGTCATGAGAGTTGATCAGAATGATGTTGTCGGGCTTGATGTCGCGATGGACGATCCCGTTGCGATGTCCGGCATCGATCGCGGCGCATGCCTGGCGGATGATGCTGTAGGCCCGGGCTGACGTGATCGCGCCCTCGTCGACCAGCAACTGGCGGAGGCTGCGTCCGACGAGCAGCTCCATGACAATGTAGGTCGTCCCGTCGGCATCCTCCCCGAAATCGTGGATCACCACCGCGTTCGGATGATGGAGCATGGCCGCAGCGCGGGCTTCGCGATAGAAACGCTGGCGGGACTTCTCGTTCTCGACCACATCCGGCCTGAGAACCTTGACCGCCACAGTGTCGCCGATGTGAAGCCGCCGCGCCTTGTAGATCTCTCCCATCCCGCCGCTGCCGATGCAGTCGTCGAGCTGATACCGGCCGCCCAGCACACGGCCCACCTGCCCGCCGATCGCGGCCTGAGGGCTGTCGGTATTGACGAGGGTCGAGAAATCGTCCCCTTTGGACTGGTAGACATTGGTCCGCGCGTCGTCGGCTCCGGTCGGAGTGTTCTTCGGAGATGACTCGGCGGGCGTCGGCCTCGAGACGAGCGCCTTTGTGCCGCATCCGTCACAGAAAGCTGCGCCGTCGTTCAGTCTCTTTCCACAACTGGTACAGAAGATCATCGAATTAGTTTAGACCCTCGATCCTGGAGCCGGTCACCCGGAGTAATGATGTCTCAGGAGAATCGGTTCTTCCCCCTGAAGACTTTGAACGGTTCAAACTCCGCTAGTCTAAAACAAAACCGTTGAGAATTAAATATCTTCAAGCCATTCAATGCAATCGGGCCCGGAAAGTTGAATTTGAAGTGGGAGTATCTTTCAGATATGATGCGGCCATGGCAAAAGAACCACTGAAGAAGCGGCCCGTCGCGCTGATAATCCTCGACGGCTTCGGATATTCGGAAAAGACCGAAGGCAATGCGATCGCACAGGCAAAGACACCCCACCTCGATCAGTACTACGAAAAATACCGCCATACATTAATTGAAGGATCGGGTGAGAGGGTCGGGCTGCCGTGCGGCCAGTTCGGCAACTCCGAGGTCGGACATCTGAACATGGGCGCCGGCCGGATCGTTCAGATGGACATCACACGGATCGATGCCGCGATTCGGAGCGGCAAGTTCTTCGAGAATCCGACGATGCTGGCCGCGGTCGATGCCGGAAAGAATTCCGCCCTCCACCTGATGGGTCTGGTCTCGGACGGCGGCGTCCATTCGATCAATACGCATATTTACGCCCTGCTCGAACTGGCAGCCAAACGCGGCGTCGAGCGGGTCTATCTGCACTGCTTCACCGACGGCCGCGACACATCTCCCAATTCCGGGCGGAAGTATCTGAACGAACTGAATCAGAAGATGCGCGAGATCGGAGTCGGACGGATTGCGACGGTCTGCGGTCGATATTACGCGATGGACCGCGACAACCGCTGGGAACGGGTCAAGCGCGCCTACGATGCTCTGACGCTCGGGATCGGCGCGCGCGTCACCGATCCGATCGCCGGGATCGAGAAATCGTACGAGAACGGAGTGACGGACGAATTCATCGAGCCGATGGTGGTCACGGACGAATCGGACGATCCGGTGGCGACGATCAAGAGCGGTGATTCGATCATCTTCTTCAATTTCCGCGCCGATCGCGCGCGGCAACTGACGAGAGCCTTCACCGGGCTCAATTTCGACGGTTTCGAACGCGAGCGGATCAAGGACCTGCATTACGCCACATTCACGCAGTACGACCGTTCGTTCAACACCCCGATCGTCTTTCCGCCGATCTCGCTCAAGAACATTCTGGTCGACGTCTTCGCGCAGACCGGCATCGAGAACCTGCGGATCGCCGAGACCGAGAAGTACGCGCACGTCACCTATTTCTTCAACGGCGGAATCGAGAAGGAGTTCCCGCACGAAAGCCGGATCCTGATCCAGTCGCCGAAGGTCGCGACCTACGACCTGCAACCGGAAATGAGCGCGTTCAAGGTCACCGACCAGGTCTGCCGGGCGATCGACGCGGGCGACACGGACGTTTACATCATCAATTTCGCCAACGCCGATATGGTCGGCCACACGGGCAACCTCGAAGCGGCGATTCAGGCGGTCGAGGCGCTCGACACCTGCCTCGGATGGGTGGTCGGCTCGATCGAGCGCGTCAAGGGCGCGGCGTTAATCACCGCCGATCACGGCAACTGCGAGCAGATGATCGATCCCGAAACGGGGGGACCGCATACGGCCCACACCAGCAATCCGGTGCCGTTCATCCTCTGCGACCCGGATTTCAAGGGAACTCTTCGCGAGATGGGCGCGCTCGAGGATATCGCGCCGACGATCCTCGAACTGCTCGGCGTCGAAAAACCCGCCGAGATGACCGGCCGCAGCCTGATCACGTCAGGCTGACGCGCGGGCTACTGCAGGCGCGGCAAGCAAGATGAACACCTCGCCCCGAAGCATTCTCGTAGTTCACATAGCCGGGCTGGAGGAGACCGTGCTGGCTCTTCCGGCCATGCATTCGCTTCGCAGCCATTTACCGGAGGCGCGTCTGACAGTGGTTTCATCACCGGCCGGCGCCGGGCTTCTCGAACTGACGGGCATCCCGGATCGAATCCTTGCGGTCAGCAGGTTTCGCCACGGAGAGATACTCAACCCGGCCGGCCTCTACCGCAGCGCCCGAGTTATCGAGGAGCTCAAGCGGAGCCCTTACGACATTGCCATCGAGTTCAAGAGCGGCGCCGAGTCTTCGATCGTGCTGGCGGCATCCAGGACTTCCGAACGACTGAAACCGGGTCGCCTCTCCTCTCCCGAAGCGATCATCGCGCGCGTCTCCGAAATGATCTCCAGCCGAATGCGCGAGGGCAGGCATCTCGCTCATCAATATCTGAAAACGCTCGAACCGCTCGGCGTCAGGCCGGCGGCATCCGAACCGAGGATCCGAACGGTCCGCGAAGCCGATCTGGCGGCCGACAAGCTGTTTCAGAAGCACCGTGTGGGAACCGGCGACCTGCTGGTCGGCATCCATCCCGGAGCCGGCCGCCTCCAGGATAGATGGCCGGCCGAGCGCTTCGCTTCGATCGCCTCCCGCATGGTCCACAATTTCGGAGCGCGAGTGGTCGTCTTCTCAGGACCGCAGGAACGCCCGCTCGCCGGAAAGATTGCGAAGATGATGCCCGCCGGATCGGCGATCGTCATCCGTTCCCCGAAAATGGTCGATTTCGTCTCCGTCGCCGCGCGACTGAGCCTGCTCGTTGCCAATCACAGCGGCCCGGCTCACATCGCC
The DNA here is from genome assembly GCA_937967285.1 of uncultured Acidobacteriota bacterium. GTDB lineage: Bacteria > Acidobacteriota > Blastocatellia > RBC074 > RBC074 > JADJXM01. The sequence continues at coordinate 2,738 of CALBSU010000116.1, read as the reverse complement.
GCCGCCGCCGGCACGCCCGTCGTAGCGGCTTCAGTCAGCACGGACCCCTCCGACCACGACCTGCTCGGCTCTACCGTCGAGCACGTCAGGGCCCCGCACATCGAAATGGTCCCGGAAGAGGAGATTTACGAAGCCGCATGTAGACTCCTCAGATTCAATCGTGCAAAATTTCTGAGCAGCAGGGAGTAGGCTGATGGAAGCAGGCAGATGGCAGGATATGAGTACATGGTAAACACGCGATCATGCTCCGATATGGAGATAGATTTATTGAAGGCAACAGCCAACTGCCTGCCGCATACTGGATACCGCATACAATAGGAGTACTGAATGTCACGTAAAACGATAACTCTGATGTTTCTGATAATCGCGCTGCTTGTGGCGCCGTTCGGCTCGCTGGCCGACGAAGGGATGTGGCTGCCCGGATCGATCGACAAGCTGCCGCTGAGTCAGTTAAAGAAGATGGGCTTCGAGCTCAAGCCCGAGGACGTCTACAGCACGACGAAGGCGAGTCTCAAGGATGCGATCGTACAGATCAGCATCGGCGGGACGGGTTCGTTCGTCTCGCCGGACGGACTGATCCTGACCAATCATCACGTCGCTTTCGGCGCGGTGACGAGGGCCAGTTCCTCCGAGAACGACTACATCACCAAAGGTTTTCTGGCCGGTTCGCGTGAGGCCGAGATTCCCGCCCAGGGCTACACGATATCGGTGACGCAGGATTATCGCGACGTGACGAACGAGGTGATGTCCGGCGTGACACCGTCGATGAGCGCCGCCGAGCGCCAGCGCGCGATCACACAGAAGCAGGAGGAGCTCCGGCGGGCGGCCGTCAACGGACGCGAGAAGGAGGGCATCCGCGCCCAGGTGGTCGAAGCGACCAGCGGTTACCAGTATTTTCTCTACACCTATCTGACGGTCCGCGATGTGCGGCTGGTCTACGCGCCGCCCAAGTCGATCGGATATTTCGGCGGAGATCCCGACAACTTCGAGTGGCCGCGCCATTGCGGCGATTTCGCGTTTCTGCGGGCCTATGTCGGCGCGGACGGCAATCCGGCGCCGTACAGCAAGAGCAATGTGCCGTTCAAACCGAAGAAGTTTCTGCACATCAATGCCGGCGGGATCAAGGACGGGGATTTCACGATGGTCATGGGCTATCCCGGATCGACCTTCCGGTATCGTGAATCCTATTCGGTCGAATACCGTCAGAATGTTCAGATGCCCGATCAGATCAAGACGCTCCGGCAGCAGATCGACCTGCTGACCAAACTCGGAGAGAACGATCCTGCCATGAAGATCCGACTGGCGGAGCAGATTTTCGGTCTCAGCAACACTCTCAAGAACTTCGAGGGGACCGTGCTCGGGCTGAAGCGGATGAATCTGGTCGAGAAGAAGCGTGCCGAGGAGGCTGCCTTCGTCAAGTGGGCCGAGGCGAATCCGGCGCGCAAAGCGAAGTACGGCGACATTCTGCCGCAGATCGCGGAACTCTATCGCGATCTCAACTCCTTCAGCCAGAAACAGAGCGTTCTCAACGGCATCGTCAATTCCGGCGATCTGATGAAGATACTCGCCTTCGCGTATGCCAGGGCGCTCAACGCCGAGAAGCCCGCCGCCGAAAGATCGGCCCAATTCAGCGACCAGAATACCGAACGGATAGTCAAACAGATCGAGGCCGGCTGGTCGGAGATGGATTTATCGTCGGAGACCGCGCTGCTGACCGCCGCGATCGAGACCGCACGGACTCTGCCCGACGATCAGAAACTGCCCTTCATCGAGTCGCTCTTCGCCGGCAAGACCGGCAGGGATCGCGCCAGTGCGGAAGCGGAGTTCGCCGCGCGGGCGATCGACAATCCGCGTTTCAAATCTTTCGAGGAGTTTCGCAAGGTCTTCTCGATGTCGGCAGCGGAGTTCAGGAACAGCAGCGATCCGCTGATCAAGCTCTTCGCTGACTCGCAGGACGCCCTGGAACCACTCAACGAGCGGGTCTCAAGGTTCAACTCGGCGATCACCGCGCTGCGTCCGAAGCTGATCGAAGGCATGCTCGAAATGAAGAACGGCCTCTACTATCCGGATGCCAACTTCACCCTCCGCTTCACCTACGGTCAGGTCAAGGGATACAAGCCGCGTGACGCAGTCACCTACGATTACCAGACCTCGCTGGCCGGCGCGATCGAGAAGGATACCGGCGAGGAACCGTTCGACGTGCCGGCAAAGCTCAAGGAGCTGTACGCCCGTAAGGATTACGGCAGCTACGTCGATCCGCGCCTGAACGACGTCCCGGTCGCTTTCCTCGCCACGACCGACATCACCGGCGGCAATTCCGGCAGCCCGGTCATGAACGGACACGGCGAAGTGATCGGCCTCGCGTTTGATGGAAACTTTGAAGGACTCGGCGGCGACTATGCTTTCGATCCCTCATCGAACAGAACCATCTGCGTCGATATCCGCTACGTCCTTTTCCTGACGGAAAAGTTCGCCGGAGCCGGGTATCTGTTCAATGAAATGCAGATAAAAAGTAGAAAGTAGAAAGTAGAAAGTAGAAAGTAGAAAGTAGAAAGTGATCACGCAACCAGCGGGTTTATGGTTTCAAATTTGACAACGGTACCAGCGGATTTTTTCTTTCTACTTTTTACTTTCTACTTTCTACTACTTCCTGAGGAGAGAAATGAAGATCGACCACAAAGGCCGTGTAGCAGTCATCACGGGAGCGGCGGGGAATCTTGGGAGCGCGGTGGCCGTGG
>CALBSU010000115.1 GCA_937967285.1 uncultured Acidobacteriota bacterium | reverse complement strand
ATCTCCATTATGAGGGAGACATGTTAAATTATCAAAGAACTTAAGTTACAGACTAATGAGTAATTACTCGCGATTACGCTTTGGCGACCATCTGATGCGGGAGATGCTCGCAGATCGCCTTGATGGTGCTCATCGCGTCCTCATAGGAGATTTCGGGAAGATGCTTCCCGTGCGGCTCCTCGGCGCGGCAGACGATGTCGTTGATCGTCATGATTCCCTTCAGGCGCCCGTCGGCATCGACCACCGGAAGTCTGCGAATCTTGTCATGCCGCATGGTCTTGAGCGCAGCCGCCACATCGTCATCGAGACCGGCCGATGTGACATTACGCGACATGGCCTCTCTGACCGCGATCTGATATGCCGGCCTGCCCTGTGTGACAGCGGCGATCGCGATGTCCCGGTCGGTGATCATCGCCAGCACCCGTCCATCCTCATCGACAACCGGAAGCACTCCGCAATCAGCGTCCCACATCATCATCGCAGCCTCAGCCAGATTGGTCTCCGGACCGCAAACCTTCACATCCTTTGTCATAACATCCGCTACTCTCATCTCTTTCTCCTTTCCTCATGGCACGATTAGTCGACACGCCGCCCTCTGACGCCCTCAAAACGGGCGGTCTGAGTTGCGTAATTTTCAAACGGTAGAATTATTAAGGCAACCGTCGTGCCAGAAATGCAGCCGCAAAAGAAGAATGCGATAAGAGGTTCAGTCGAGGTCTTCGTCGCCGCGGACGAAATCGCGCAGGAACGGGTCCTCGGACTGCCAGAGCATCTCGTCAGTGCCGTTGAAGACGACCCTGCCGTCGTTGATCATGATGAAGGATGTGTTGATCAGGCAGAGCTGATCGTTCTCTTCGTGGATGACGATATTATTATCATCATCACGCGTGGCGTAATGGGAAGAGAGGTACCGGACGTCTGCCAGCCGGTGAGTAACAAAGAGCGTCGTCGTCTGTTCGAGGTCGCGGAGCTTGACCGCCGCCTCGCAGAGCATGCGGGCGGTCGGCGGATCGAGACCGACCGTCGGTTCATCGAAAAGTATGATCTCGGGGTGATCGACGATCGCGCGGGCTATCGCGACCAGTCGCTGGGTTCCGCCGGAGAGCGAGCCCGGGAGCAGATCCGCCACATCGCCGAGATCCGCGAAATTGAGAACCTCACCGACGCGCCGGGCGATCTGCTCGTCCGGCCAGCCGAGGTCCCGCGGGCGATAGGCGATATTCTCGTAGACCGTCAGGCTGTCGAAGAGCGCTCCTTCCTGAAAGACCATGCTCATCTTCTGCCGGACTCGGCTCAACTCGTCCTCCTTCATCCCGGAGATATCCTCGCCATTGATGAAGATCTGACCGGAATCGGGCTTGAGCAACCCGAGAAGGAGCCGCAGCGTCGTCGATTTACCGGATCCGGATTTTCCGAGAATAACGGTCATCTGGCCCGGATTGATCCCGAACGACACCCCGTCGAGCACCACCTTCCGCCCGAACGACAGCTTCACATCGCGAAACTCTATCTTATGATTCATTGAAGCCCTTGCGTATCAGCTTTCACCTTACCTCAGGTTGATTCCCCGCCTGACAGGTGAAATAATTTGACGACGTTTCTCTTATTTATCAATGATTTAGATTGCATTTTATACTGGAGACGACAGCTTGAGCGAACCAAATCCGACGCCGGCCATTGAATTTCGCGATGTTTCGATAGCTTTTGACGATCGGGTACTGCTCGATCGGATCAGTTTCGTCATCGAGCGCGGAGAGATGGGAATACTGATCGGTCCGTCGAAGAGCGGTAAATCGACCATCCTCAAGATGGCGATCGGACTGGTCAGGCCCGACAGCGGCCGGATATTTCTGGACGGCCGCGAAGTCACGGCGATGCAGGAAGAAGAACTGCTCGAACTGCGTGAAAAGACCGGCGTCGTCTTCCAGCACGACGCTCTCTTTTCGATGAGCGTGGCCGAGAACGTCGCTTACCGGTTGGCGAAACTCGGTTTCACCCCGGAGGAAGCGGAGGCGGAGGTGCGCCGCGTGCTCGAGGTGGTCGGGCTCGAAGCGGCATACGACCTGATGCCGGATGAGTTGTCCGGAGGGATGAGCCGGCGAGCCGCCGTGGCGCGCGGCATGGCCGGCACTCCCTCGATCATGCTCTACGATTCCGCCTGCTCCGGCCTCGACCCGATCGTCAGCCGCCAGATGCTTCACGAAGTGATCAGGCTCCGCGACCTCAAAGGGGTCAGCTCTATTTACATCACGCAGAATATGGATCAGGTCCAGTATCTGTGTTCGAATATGTTCGACCTGGACTCAGCGGGCGAACCCATGCTGCGTCGCGAAAACAAGGATTTCTGCCTCATCAACACGCGGATCATCATGCTCTCCGACGGAAAAATCATCTTCAACAGGGTCGATGAATTCTTCTGGGAGAACAACGACGAAAAGATCCGCAGGTTCATCACCTGAATGTCATGTCCGGGGCGCGGCTGACCTGACGGCCATTTCCGTCCCGGTTTCGAGTACGAGGTCCTTCTTTCCCTGGATGTAGACCGATCCGGCTCCGACGCCGGCCCCGATCAGAGCACCGATGGCGGCTCCCTTGCCACCGCCGGCGATGGCGCCGATTATCGCTCCGATAGCGGCTGCTCCTCCGGCCCTGATGGCGGTCTCGCGTCCTTTGCCCGCCGTCTCGATATTACCCTCTTCATCGATCGCCTTGACCTTGTCGCTCTCGTAAACCTTCTCGAGCGTGGCCTCGAATTGACCCGTGCGGCCGTTTCTGAGGGTGATCGTATCGAAATCGAGCCTCATCTCCGTGCGGCCGGTCATTCTTCCGGAACGTTCAAGCTCGGCGATGTGCCCATTCACGGTCGCTCCCTGATACTCGTCCGGAGAGATGACCGTGGCCCGGAATTTATCTCCGCGGTGATTGGCCTTCGTGCTCAGGGTATCGTTGAGCCTCAGAATCAGCTCGGTGTTGTCGGGAATCAGGTAGCCTGTCCGTCGCTGAGCATCGCCGATGTAATCGGGCCGCATGCGCAACGCCGCTGCATTCGTCGGCACCCGCGCTGAATACGGCCTGCCGTAATATCCGTCGACATATCCCATCTCGAAACCGAGCCGATATCCGTCACGATAATCCTCGATCCGGCCGGCGCTCGAAATGTACCCGATATCCGCCTCACGATACTGATCGTAATCCCTGAAATCCGCATTGATCTTGCGGTTGTAATCGTTCTTCCCGATGCCGTTGCCGTCCCGATAGCCTTTGACGTAGCCCTTTTCAAAGGTGGTTCGCGTCGTCACGGCCTGTCGGGATGCGGTCCCGGTCCGTTTGATCTGAGCCGATGTCATGCTGATCAGCGATCCGATCATGACGAACGCCAGGACCAGCGCCATCGTTCTCCTGGTTCTTCTGAACATAAATCCCCCTTTCCACTGCTTAATTCATTTTCAAAATGATGCAGCGGTTTCACTGAGTACTCTGAAAACTAAGTTTTTTATCGCAGAGGCGCAGAGAGTGCAGAGAGTGATATTTTGGATATTCATATCCCGAATCTCACCGAATGGACGTATATCGAATATTAACTTGATCAAAAATATCTCTGCCCCCTCTGCGTTAAAAAATGAAAAGACGTAGTTTCCAGACTACTGAGTTTGTTGCCTTATTAATAATGATGCAATAACCATTCCCCTGCGGGTACGGGCAGGCCGCCGGGATCTTCCTGATCCGGCTGTCGGGATCGCCGCGGATAATCAATTCGTCACAGGTATCTGTGGAACATTCCCCAGCACTGCGCATGAATCCGCAGTCGTTCGGCAGGATGGTTTAGAGGTTTGAGTGGTAATCAGAAGAGGGCGGGCTGATCGACGAGGATTTCGATCTCGTCACCGGGGCGCACGGTCCCGCCTTCGAGTATCTTTCCGAGCTGACCGCATTTGCCGTACAGGAGCTTCGGCAATCTGTTGTCGATTCGGGTGATCGAACGACAGGGCTTGCGCGGTTCGACGATCTCGATCGTCGTTTCGCCGATCCGCAGACGTGAACCCGGTTTCAGTTTATCGAGACCGATCCGCTCGGTCAGCAGATTGGCGCTGAGGGACTCCGGCGTGACCGGAAAGCCTTCGGCTCGCAACCCGTCGAGGACCTCTGATGAGAAAAGGCTGACCTGTCGGTCGCGGTCGATCCCGGCGTGCGAGTCGCCGCGCAATCCGTGACCGGCCACCAGCTCTGCCTCACCGGCCTCGGTCTTGGCCTGGCCACGCCGCGTTCCGACGTAGACTCCCCTGAGTTTTCCGCGATCCGAACCCATACCGAACAGACTCCGTGCTGTGTAACCTGGTTTTTTTACATTTTATCGCAGAGGCACAGAGGTTCTGGATATTTAAATCCGAAGCTCGCCTGATGGGCATTTAACGAATATCGCCTTGATCAAAAAAATCTCTGCCCCTCTCTGCGACTCTGCGTTTAAGAAATCAGAAAACCTATGTTGCAGAGCACTCAGTACTTTGGAACATAAATATCTTTTGATTTAGACGCCAAGAAACCAGGAAGGCC
>CALBSU010000114.1 GCA_937967285.1 uncultured Acidobacteriota bacterium | reverse complement strand
GAAGCCGAAGCCGATCTTGTCCGTCCGTCAATGATCGAGGCGCTGTTCAGCGCCAAGAAGTTTGACGATGCCCTCAGCGAGAGCTCGAAGCACCTCGCCCGCATGCCTGACGACATCATCGTCCTGACCCAGATCGCCTGGGCCGGCGCCGTGCAGACCCAATTGCAGGCCGCGAACTCGAGCCTGCAGCAGAACGCACTGTCTTCCGCCGCCAAGGCCGTCGAGCTGATGGAAGGCGATAAAAAACCCGAAAAGATGACACCCGAGAACTGGACCGCGTATCGCAATTCGTGGCTCCCCAAGCTCTACCAGGCGCAGGGACTCATCTATTTCTATAACAACGACAGGGCCAAAGCGAAGGACAATCTCGAAAAATCGGCCGGTTTCGATCCTTACGAGCCATCGGTTCTGTTGCTCCTGAGCGACATCGCCAATACCGAGTATCAGACGATCGCCCAGCAGTATCAGGCCGAGAAGAAGCAGGCGCTGCTCGATCAGGCTCTGGCCAGACTCGACGAGACGATCGACTGGCTGGCGCGCGCCGCGGCGGCATCCGAGGGGAATCCCCAGCTTCAGGCCATGAATCAGCAGGTCATGGATAATCTCAAGTCCTACTATGCCTTCCGTCACGACGGCAAGACCGACGGACTGACCGAACTGATCAACAAGTACAAGAAACCGCAGCAGTAGACTGCCGCCCGGGAGGCGCGCCTCCCGGGCATCACATCCCGTCTTTCATGACTCGCCTCAGTTCGCCCTGCCGGCTCCTCGAGACCGGCAAATTCATCCCGTTTCGCAGACAGACACGCATGCCCGATGCCGGTGACGATCCGCAGGACTCGATCGCATCGATGCGAACGATTGTCTTGCGGTGTATGCGCATGAACTCTCCGGGATCGAGCCTCTCCGCCAGACGGCTCAACGACAACTCGCAGATTCCTTCGAGCCCCGCGCCGTAACAGACGTGCGTGTAATGGTCCCTGCTGATGAAGCACCAGATCTCGTCTGCCTCGACCAGTCTCAATCGCCGCCCCTGGCTGACGGTCAGCTTCCTGAGAAAGCCGCCAGACAACGACTCCTCCACCTTCCGCAGCCTCGTTTCATCGTACTGCTTACGCAGAGCGTTGGACAGCGCCCTGTGCAGGCGCTCGGCATTGAACGGCTTGAGCAGATAATCGATCGCCTGCTCCTCGAAAGCCCGGATCGCGAATTGATCGTATGCGGTCTGGAAGATGACTTTAAGCTGACGTTCGTCGAACTGCTGCAGCACCTCGAAACCGTTCAATCCGGGCATCTCGATATCCAGAAAGATCAGATCAGGACGAAATGATCGGATCTTCTCGACCGCTTCCAGCCCGTCCGCCGCCATCTCGATCAGCAGATCCGGATCGTGCAACCGCACGAAACGAGCCACACGCTGCCGGGCGAGCGGTTCGTCATCGACGATCAGAATTCTCGCGGCCTCAGTCAATCTTCTCTCCTGTAAATGGGAACGAGATTATCGTTTTCTCCCCCTCGCGCTCGATCGACAACGGACTCCGCCCTTTGCCGTAAAGCAGGTCCAGGCGAGCCTGCGTGTTCCTGAGCCCCGTACCGCTGTAATTGTCAGGATCTGTTTCACTCGGAGGCGGCCCCGTGTTGGCGACTTTCAGAACGTATCCGCCGTTCTGTCCCCGGTCGATAGTCACGTCTATCGTTCCGCCCTCGACCGATTTCGATATCCCATGCTTGACTGCGTTCTCGATCAGAGTCTGCAGCACGAGGCTCGGAACATAAATATTTCCGGGATCGACGCTGGTCGAGCACTCGAGCCGCTCGCCGAACCTGAGCCGCTCCAGATCGAGATAACGCCGCGCGATCTCGATCTCGGACTCCAAAGTCGCGGTCTTTACTTTTGAATTATCAAGGATTCGACGGTAGAGATCGGAAAGGTTGTGGGCCGTCTCGGCGGCATTCTCCTGACCTGATTCGATCAGCTCAGCCAGGCTGTTGAGTGCATTAAAGAGGAAATGCGGATGCATCTGCCGCTCGAGCGCGCCGTATTTCGCCTCGGCCGCCTCGATCCGGTATGCCATCGCCTGCTCCTGCGCCCTGCTGTGAGCCTGCACCAGAGACAGGATGATGACCAGAACCCCGCCGAAGATCAGAGAAGTGAAGTAGACGACGCTCTGCAACCCGCTATCGAAGAGATAATGATTCAGCGCCATTGCCAGCCAGACTCCCGCCATCAGACCGACTACATTCAGCGCGATGTGAAAATGTACCGGCAGTTCCGTCATCTCCAGCCTCGAACGGACATTGATGTGCGTTTTGATGCCGTACACGATGCCGTAACACAACCAGACGACGATCGGAACCACAAGGCCATAAACGATCGAGATTTTCAGGCCCTGCAGCAGCCTGTTCTCGGCCTGCCAGTAGCTGTAGTTGTAGCCGAACGGCAGCAGCGCGATCAGCATGCCCAGCGGCAGTCGCGTCATATGCTGCACCATCTTCCGGCGATAATTTCTCCAGGCGTCGTCATTCACACCCCGGATTTTGACAAATATTACCGCGACTGCCAATCAAGACGTCCGGAATCAGATGCAGTTCAGTCGTTGATTTCTACCATTCAGTCGACATCACGAAACGGTTCGAGCCGGGCAGCGTTATCCTCTATATCTGTGGCACTCAAGGATATGTAGTGGACGATAGTCCCGCAGGTACAGTACCGGGAGCAATAGCGACCGGGCGGACATATGCACCCTGTCGCTACCGCTCCAGGTGCCGTACCAGTGCACTATCTGGTTCTTTACATTCAGGCGAGAAAAATAACGGGCGGATTCTCCCCGCCAAACAGAAAGGAAGAAGAAATGGCAACACCGGAACAGATCAAGAAAGCGAACAACCTGTCGATCATCCTCGGCACTCTCGGAGTGCTCTTCTTCATATCAACGGGGTTCAATCTATTTCCATTCAAATATGCCGCTTTTCTTGGCGTCGCGTGTTTTATCTTAGCCGGGATGTCTCGAAGGCTGATCATGAAGCAGGGCTGATGTCTGCTGATCAATTCTTTTACCATTTGGCATTGATCCGCAGGTCAATGCCAAATGGAAATGGTGTGATTATCGTCGCAGGAGCGGGAAAAACCTTCCTCCCATCTTCTCGCCTTTCGGGATGACGGGGACGCCCTCGAGCAGAGGTTCGTCCGAATCCGATCTGACTCCATCGCTGAAAACATTGATCACAGTGGCGCGGCGCGGTGATGCAGTCGTGTTGGCATACGATCCGTGCATCATGCGCGGGTGGTGGAATGAGCATTCTCCCTTTTTCAGCTCGATGGCGACTGGTTTGAATTGCGCCTTGAGGTCATCCGGCAGGACGGTTTGAACGGAGTCCATATCGCCGGCCAGACCCGTGATCGGCAGGTCGGGCCAGAGGTGACTGCCAGGAACGTAGTGCAGGCAGCCGTTTTCGACGGTCGAATCGTCTAGGCCGATCCAGCAGGTCAGGTGCGAGAGCGGTTTGGTTCGTGTCCAGTAGGAGTAGTCCTGATGCCAGGCGACGACTCCGCCGTGAAAAGGCGGTTTGCAGAAGAGTTGGTCGTGCCAGAACCTGACCGGGTCGCCGAGGAGCTGCGAGGCCGGGAAGGTGAAGGCCGGGTGCCAGAGCAGATCGTGAAAACCCGGCTTGATCCGCCAGGCGCCGAGGGCGTGGAAGAGCACTTTCCCGGGATCGGTCGCCTCATTCGTATGATATTCGTAGAAGAGTTCGTGCCCGGGCGATGACGGATCCATCAGTTCGGCGAGTTCGGTCCTCAGCAGTTCGACCTGATCGTCATCCAGTATTCTGATGCCGGAGAGATAGCCCTGTTCGCGATAGAACTCAATCTGATCCGTGCTCAGCAGATATTTCGAGAAATCCGTTTCAACGGAAGATACCGGAAACAGGGCTCCCAGCGGATGGTCGTACATCGAGAAATCTCTGATCATCTGTCCTCTGATTCGATTGATGGTGTATCGGAACTGTAAACGATCTGGAATTGGGTCCCCGCGTGGTGATTGAAATCTGAGCCTTCGACGTTCACCCATGCGTGGCCGCTGTCGGGGGAATCGTCCTTCTTTATTCCCAGGTTTATCGATCCGGGGATCCCGTAGCCGCAAAGCAGCCTGTAGGCGATCAGCGACTGGTGGACGCAGGCTCCCCAGCCGTAGGGAAATCTGACCGCCAGACCGGCCGCGCTCAGGATCTTCCGGCTGTCGGATATCCTCCAGCCGTTGACGCGGGGAATTCTCGCCTTTTCGATCGCGTGGATGGTCGGTCTGATCCCCGGCTCGCGCGGCTCGCCGGACAGCCATCCGCGAACCAGCCAGGCAGCACGGATCGTCCGCGCCGCCAGCAGGTAATTTTCAGCCTCGAACAGGAATCCAGGACTTCGCATCCGCCATCGCTCGCTTTCTCCCGATCGGGAAGTTATCCGGACAAGTGAAATTTAGTCAAGAGGCGAATACCAGTAACCGGTCAGGTTTGCTGCAACTTCTCATGCCGCGTTCGTTCTGAAGTCTGGCGGGATTGGTGTGATATAATGTCGGCTTATTGGATGAAGAAGAGGGAAGAACATATACAAGTTGTATCAAATCAGGTACTTATGATGAAAAGAGTGATCAGCCTGGTGGTTTTTGTCGGACTCCTGGCGGGCGGTTCATCCGTCAGCGCTCAGAAAGGTCCGAAGGATTTCGACGTTCAGCATTACAGGATCAATGTCGAGTTGATACCGGCCGAGCAGAAGCTGGTTTCGCGCGCCGAAGTGCGGTTCATACCGCTCAACGATACGCGGTCGGTGATCTTCGAGATGAACGGTTCGCTGACGATCAGGAGCATCAAGCGCCTGGATTCCGTCGCTGCGACCGTCGAAAGCGCTCAGCCGCCTGTTATGGCCAGGGCGAATACAAAGCCGCAGAAGGCGAAGGATATCAAGGCCGGGAACCTGACCGCGAAGGAGCCGGCGGAAACCGCTCAGCCGGGCGATCTGCAGTTCATTCAGGACAATCGTGATGCAATGAACGTGAGGATCGACCTGGGCAGTGTAGTCCAGTCCGGTTCTCCGGTCACGCTGCTGTTCGAGTACGACGGCGCGCTCGACTCACCGCAGGGCGGTCCGATCAGTAACGCGCGCCTGGCGGCAGTCAGCGATCAGGGATCATATCTCTTTTACGCCTCACGCTGGTTCCCGTTTCACGAATATGCCGCCGACCGGGCGACCTACGACATCTCGATCAAGGTCCCGAAGGGTGAGGTTGTCGCCGGCTACAGCGAACAGCCGGTGACCCCGACTGATGAGATCGATCCGAAGACGAAACAGGAGTTTTCGGTCTTCAGCTTCGTCTGCACGAAGCCGGTTCTGCCGGGCAATTTCGCGGCCGGCAAGTACATCACCAAAACGGTCGGAATGGGCGGCCTGTCGGTCGATGTCTACGTCAAGGTCGGCGATGAGAAACTGATCGACCGCGCGGCCCAGGTGGCCGGCAAGCACCTGACGTACTATTCATCGCAGTTCGGGCAGTACGCTTTCGGAAACAGGCTGATCGTCGCGGAGACGGATGACGAGACGCTCGAGACCTATTCCGGTCCGGGGACTCTCTTCGTCTCGCCGCGGGCGCTCTCGATCGGGGTCGACGAACGACTGGCTCGCGAGGTGGCTTATCAATGGTGGGGGCAGGCGGTCGGCCTGCAGTCGTTCGACGACACGTGGCTTTCGCAGGGGATGGCGCAGTTCAGCGCGCTGATGTATATCAAGGACAACGGCACGGCCAACCAGTATCAGCAGTCTCTGCAGGCCGAACTCGAAAAGGCGCTGGCCTTCGAGCAGTCCGCCTCGATCCGCAACGCGCCGCTGCAGCTCGACGATCAGACCCCGGCTTTCAGGTCCGTCATCTTCTACAAGGGCGCGCTGGTCTTCAACATGCTGCGGCAGTTGATGGGCGAGGAAGCCTTCGACAAGATGCTTCGCGACTTTTACACGCAATACAACGGTAAGAATGTGACGCTCGATATGTTCGAGACCTTTGCGTCGAAGGCGGCCGACAGGAATCTCAGGTTCTTCTTCGGCCAGTGGGTCGATTCCACCGGCGTTCCCGAGTTCAGGTCGGACTATCGCGTGCTCAGGACGAAGGACGGCTTCAGGGTTCCCGGCACGGTCAGGCAGGACCTCGATACATTCGAGATGCCCGTCGAGATCATGCTCCGGACTGAGGCCGGCAACGAGCGGCAGACTCTGATGCTCAAGGGGACCTCGGCCGATTTCGATATCTCGACGCAGAGCAAACCGATCGAGGTTGTTGTCGATCCCGATTCGAAGATCCTTCGCAGTTCAGAGGAGCTGAGGCAGGGCGTCATCGTCCGTCGCGGTATCGAGCATTTCCGTGAGCAGGAGTACGTCGAGGCTGAACAGCAGTTCCAGGCGGCGATCAAGCTCAACCGCAGCAACTCGTGGGCCTGGTACAACCTCGGCCTGCTCTACATGACGCAGCGCAACTGGAACAAGGCGCTCGACGCCTTCGATATGGCGCTCAACGGCATTATCCGCCCCGATTGGGTCGAGGTCTGGTCGCTCATCTACCGCGGCAACTGCTGGGATATGATCGATCAGCGCGAGCGCGCCCTGGCTGAATACAACAAGGCGGTCAGCAACGGAAACGATTACGATAACGCTCAGTCCGTAGCGCAGGAATATATCTCTGTCCCTTACGGAAAGAAGAAATCGGAATCGCAGCCGCCCGATAACGACTGACAGCGGGAGAAGAAGGGGTTGGGAAGCGTGTTGCGCGGCTCAACGACGTGAAGCAAATGCGAAGATACTTGATCCTCCTCATTCCGGCGCTGGTCTGTCTGGCCGGCCTGACGGTCGAATCGCGCGCCCAGACGCGGATAACCCTGACCGGTGAAACCGCTTCAGAGCCGGCGGGGAACTATTTCAGATATGTATTTGAAAACCCGCGTTTTACGGTCCCGTATCAGGAGATCGTAATCGATGAGACCGGGAAGGGAACTTTCAGGTATCACAGGAAGGATGCCGAAGAGATCTCGCTCAAGGTCGCGCTCAGCGATGACCTTCTCTCCAGGATCCGGAATCTCTTCGATTCGATGAACTTTCTCAACTCGACAGAGGAGTACCAGCACAAGAAGGACTTCTCGCACCTCGGCACTATGACCATCGCCCGGTCGTTCAAGGGCGCCTCGCGCAGCGTCAAATTCAACTATACGTCCAACCAGTCCCTGAATGAACTGGTCGAGATCTTTCGCCGCATAGCCACGCAGGAGACGCGGGTCTTCGAACTCGAGACCGTCAGATCGAATGATCCGATCTCAACCCCGGCCCAGATGCGCCTGCTCGAAAGCGAACTGCGATCGAAGAACATCGCCGATCCCGGCAAGCTCATCCCTCTCCTCGAAGAGATCCGGCTGGACGAAGGCGTCCCGCTCATCACACGGAATCACGCCGAGCGCCTGATCAAGATGATCACAAAAAAGTAGAAAGTAAAAAGTAGAAAGTAGAAAGTACGATGGAACTCCGATGTCCCATTTGCGTTTCGCACTTTCTACTTTCTACTTTCTACTTTCTACTTTCTACTTCGATTTCTTATTCAATCCCAATCTATTCAGGGAGTGGGCTGTCGGGTAGCCGGTGACGCGGAGTTTTTTGGATTTCTGGAACCGGCTCATGGCATCGACCGTGGCGTCGTCATAGTTTCCGGTCGGTTCGGTTTCGAGGAAACCGTGTTTGTTGAGCGCCTGCTGAATCTCGACGATTCTGTCGGAGTCTATTCTGACCTTGATGCGCTTGACCGAATCGGAAGTTGACGTGACGTTGGTGAACGAGGTGGTCGAGTCCTTCGATTTGCCGAGGCTGAAGAAGCGGCTCAGCGTGTCGGAGTCGGTCGGGCCGGTCTCGATCACTTCGATATTATCGGGGACTATGACGGGTTTGCCGGGCGGCGGGGTTTCAATCCGCCTGACCGATGAGCGTCGGTATCTTCTGCTGGATCGAGCCAGCGACTTTTTGCCGCTGCTCTTGCGTTTGACCGTTGAGCGCTTTTTGGCGGACACACGGCTTTTTCTCTGCGATTTTGCATCGGCCGGAATCGCGAACGATCCGGCCAGAAGAGCGATCATAAAAGCGAATGCGAGGAATCGAGCCAGCCTTTGGGGTAACGACATTGTCTCTCCTGTTCGTTATTTGTCAAAGGTTAAAGCGATCGGATGTTTCAGGGCACAGACGCCGACCGCATATCTTGTCTCTGTATCCCGGTTTTCTATAGGTTTTGAATCAAGGTTTACTGAATGATACGAAAATTCTGGG
>CALBSU010000113.1 GCA_937967285.1 uncultured Acidobacteriota bacterium | reverse complement strand
CGCACACGGCAACGACCAGGGGAAAAGGTTTCGATTCAAAAAATATCGCAGCCGGGGCCTCTTGGAAGTATGTGGTGAACAGGACCGGGGATTACTCATACATTTGCACGTACCACCCGACCATGAAGGCGAGGCTGATAGTCAAGTGACGTATAGCCCTGAGGATTTATGCGATGGCTGTAACGCGGTTCGAAACACTGTTAACTGAGATCAGATCCTGCCGGGTTTGCGCGGAGCATCTGCCGCACGAGCCTCGCCCGGTCCTGAGTGCCGGCAAAAGCGCAAAATTGCTGATCATCGGCCAGGCTCCGGGACAGCGGGTGCATGAAAGCGGCGTCCCCTGGCAGGATCGATCGGGCGATACATTGCGAGAATGGCTGCAACTGTCGCCGGAGCAGTTTTACGATCCCCGCAAGGTCGCCATTGTCCCTTCGGGATTCTGTTATCCGGGCAAAGGTGCAGGCGGCGATCTGCCGCCTCGCCCGGAATGCGCGCCGTTGTGGCATCCGCGGCTGCTGGCGTCGTTAAAGAAGATCGAGCTGACTTTGCTGATAGGCAGTTACGCGCAGTCATATTACCTTGAAGGTCGAATGAAGCGGACGTTGACCGAAACTGTCGCGAGCTTTTCTGAATATCTGCCGGAATATTTCCCGCTGCCGCATCCAAGTCCGCGAAACAACATCTGGCTGCGTCGCAATGGGTGGTTTGCAAGCGAGTTGTTACCCGTGTTGCGACGGAGGGTCTCATCAGTGCTGGATATTCGATAGCACTAAATTTCCCGAGCTCTATTTCGCGGGGCATTCAGAAGTGAACCTGCCCTGACCATCAACACTGGACTGGGTCCGGCCTGCTACCGGTCTGTCCATTTTCAAAAACAGAGAAGGAGCGAAGATGTTCTCACTGAAACGAAAAATTCAAATGGCTGCTGTGATGATCACGGTTGCCACAGGAATCTTTTTTTCCGCCTGCGGCGCTGATTCCAGTTCCGCCAAAGACGGCAAACCCGGAGCCGCCGATAATGCTCAGCCTTCATCAAGCGAATCGGTCACTCAGGCCTTTGCCCGGTACGATTCTGAAGGAGCGCTGATTCAGCCTGAAGGTTACCGTGAATGGGTCTATGTCGGTGCGCCACTGACTCCGAATGACCTGAATGGCGGCAAGGCGGCATTCCCTGAATTCCACAACGTGTACGTCGACCCGGCGAGCTGGGCTGAGTACAAGAAGACCGGGGAGTTTCCCGATGGAACGGTCGTGGTCAAGGAGCTCGTCTCCGTCGGCAGCAAGGCGGCTTCCAGCGGCAAAGGCTATTTCATGGGTGAATTCATCGGGTTGGAGGCCGCAATCAAAGACAGCAAACGCTATCCGAAAGAAGCCAACGGATGGGCATATTTCAGCTTCGGTCATTCTTATCCGCTGGAGAAAAAGGTCAAGGCGCAAGCGCATGCCACCTGCGCCCAGTGTCATCTGACCGCTCCCGGCGGCAGCATGGTCTTCTCGCAATACTATCCGGTGCTGCGGGCCGCAAGCTCGAAATAATCCTGCTCGGAAATGGCAAAACATGGTAGCTGCTCAGCCATTGAGAGAAAAAATGAGACGCCAAGGCGCCAAGAGAGCCAAGATGGAATTAAGGGTAGTATGGCTCATGCTTCCTCCCTCTCGCCGATTGAACATCGGCTGGAACCGGAGCTTCATTGCCTGAATAACCCTTGGCCGTCTTGGCGCCTTGGCGTCTGATTTTTTTCGCAACTGGGCTGCAAAACAATAAGGGAGACTGAGATCAATGACTATCCCGATGTTGGATGAAATTCCCTGGCGCCATCTGCATCCGATTCTGGTCAATTTCAGCGCAGCGCTTATTCCGGCTTCGTTTGGAAGCGACCTGCTTGGAATCATTACACGCCGCGTGTCGTTTTCGCACGCGGCGTGGTGGATGCTTCTTTATGCATCGCTGATAACTCCGCTGACGGCGACGGCCGGCTGGTTTTGGAAGCGGCAAATCGAAGCCGGCCTGCCGGCTGATGTTATCTCTCAACACCAGTGGATCGGGATCTCTCTGGTCTTCGCCTTTATCACCCTGGCCGTTTGGCGCGGAGTGCTTCATTCGCGGGATCAGAAGCCCGGCGTCCTGTACCTGCTGATCGCTGCGTCGGTGGTTGCGGGGTTGATGTATGAAGGTAATTTGGGCGGGAGAATGGTTTTCGGTTAAGCAGGGACAAAAGACATGACATCCGGCTGCGGCCGTTTTGCGATTTGTCAATCCAGTCGCGGAAAGCCGTCAATCCCGCCGAGGTATAGTGTAGACATCGCTCCGCAGAGGTTGCCGATTTCGAGGCAGCGGGCGGGCGTGCCGCCTCTGAGCCATCCGTAAATGAAACCGGCGTCGAAGCAGTCTCCGGCGCCGGTCGTATCGACGGGGTCGACGGGAACCGGCCGGCCGAAGACCAACTCATTACCATCGAGCATGGCCGAGCCTTTCGCGCCCATCTTGATGATTGCCCTGATGCCACGAGACTCGAACCAGCGCAGCATCTTTCCGGGATCATTCTCTCCTGTAACCAGCTCAGCTTCGCGATCGTTCGGCATGAACATATCGACCTCGCACAGGGCATCGAGGGCTGTCGGTTGAGCCAGCCAATCGGTCTGCCAGCCGACATCGATCGAGATTCGGCATCCGGCGGCGTGAAGATCCTCTGCGAGGGAGATCAGAAATTCGTGATCGATCGGAAAGGCGATGTGGATATGGCGCGCGTTGCGCATCGCCGTGAGATTCTCCGCGTTTCTGACGATCTCTGGCAGAATGCTGTTCGCGCCTCTGCAGGTGAAGTAGGCGCGGTCTTCGGCGGTCGAGACGCTGACGGTCAGTCCCGTTGGTTCGGTCGGATGCTCGGACAAGAGGGCAGTTGATACGCCACACGATGAAATCCTCTGACGGAACCATTCACTGTCCTCAAGTCCGACCGCGGCGATGATGGCGGTCTTGAGACCGAGCCGGGCGACTCCGCAGGCG
>CALBSU010000112.1 GCA_937967285.1 uncultured Acidobacteriota bacterium | reverse complement strand
TGCGATGATCGCGGTGTAGGTGATCGCGGTCGACGACTTCAGCTTGTGCGAGACCGCGGCGAATCCGATTCCGAGCAGGATCACCTTCCAGATATAGAAGATATCGACATAGGAGAGGAATCCCTTGACGAATTTCGGCAGATCGCTGAATCCGAGCGTGGGCAGAATTGCCGCCAGGTTCGAGCCGAGCGGGTTGTTGATATCGAACTCCTCGGCCGGTTTGATGAAGACCAGCAGGATGAAGATCAGCGAAGTGACGATCGACACGGCAAGTGTGGTGTACAGAGTTACCGACCAGAGCGGCATGAATGTGTTTTCGATGCCGAAGACCATGCTCATCAGCTTGGCTATGCCGGCGATGATCAGAGTGATGACGATCATCGAGATGGCCGCGATGAACGGAGTTGCGACCTTCATGATCGGCTCCATCTTCTTCATCTGCTCGCGCTGCTGATCGGCCTGTTCCTTGGTCAGCCTTCCGTCATTGACCATCTCCTCGAGTCGCTGCTCCATGACCTGATTGACGGGCAGTTTACTGAAGACGATCAGGGTGCCAACGGCCGTCAGAAGAACAAGGAAAATTATCGGCAGCAGGACTCCGGGCGAGCGGCCGACATCGCTGAAAGTCTCGCCGGGTGAAAAATAGACTCCCATCAGCCGGCTGATGAATCCCTTGGACGGAGTCTGGGATTCGGGGGATCCGGTCTGTGAAGCATAGCTCATTTCTGAGTTCATTATTCCTCCTGGTAACGGGGGCAGGCTGCCCGGATGAATGATCTGATACAAAAACTAACGGACGATATTCAGCCCGTCGAATCGTGAAGAAAACAGGCGACGTAGTGGCCCGGAGCCGCTTCGCGGTATGCCGGTTCTTCCCTCCGGCAGATTTCGGTCGCGTGCGGGCAGCGGGTATTGAATCTGCAGCCCGGCGGCGGATCGATCGGCGTCGGGACATCGCCCGACAGTCGTCCGGCGCGGACGCGTTTGCCGGTCGCAGGCTCGGGGTTCGGGATCGCCGCGAGCAGAGCCTGCGTGTACGGATGCAGCGGTTTGGCGTAGATCTCTCCGGCCGGAGCCAGTTCGACCAGCTTGCCCAGGTACATCACGCCGACGCGGGTCGAGATGTGCCGGACGACGGCCAGACCGTGCGAGATGAAGAGATAGGTCAGACCGAGCCGTTCCTGAAGGTCCTGCATCAGGTTGACGACCTGCGCCTGGACCGAGACGTCGAGCGCCGAGACCGGTTCATCGGCGACGATGAAATCCGGATTGAGAGCCAGCGCGCGCGCGATGCCGATCCGCTGTCGCTGGCCTCCGCTGAACTGATGCGGATAGCGCGCGGCGTAATCGGGATCGAGGCCGACCAGTTCGAGCAGTTCCCGGACGCGCTCGCGCCGGGCGCCCCGATCGCCCTGACCGTGGACATCCAGCGGCTCCGCGACGATCGATCCGACTCTCATGCGCGGATCGAGCGAGGAGTACGGATCCTGAAAAATGATCTGCATCCGCCGCCTCAACTGCCGCAGTCCAGTTCTATTCAGTTTTAGAAGATCTCTACCTTCAAAACGAATCCGGCCGCCGGTTGGTTCGATCAATCTGAGCAGGGAGCGGCCGACTGTCGTCTTGCCGCAGCCCGATTCTCCGACCAGGCCGAGGGTCTCGCCGCGGCGGATCTCGAACGACACGCCGTCGACGGCCCTGACGACACGGTTGCGGGCGGCGGGAAAGTGCTTGATCAGGTTTTCGACCTCGATCAGACGGGTTTCAGGCATCGTAGATCTCCCCGATCCTGACGCAGCGCGAGAGATGCCCGGGTCCGGTCTGTTCCAGTTCAACGGGAGCGGACCGGCAGATTTCGGCCGCGTGGCGGCAGCGCGGAGCGAAGCGGCAGCCCGACGGCATCTCGAGCGGATTCGGAACGACGCCCTCGATCGTCTGGAGCCGGCTGCGCCTCTCGGATTCCGATTCGTCGATTCGCGGCACGGCGCGCAGCAACCCCTCGGTGTACGGATGTCGCGGAGATGCGAAGATCTCGCCGACCGGAGCTTTCTCGATGATCTGTCCGGCATACATGACCGCGACGCGATGAGAGGTCTCCGCGACCACGCCCAGATCGTGCGTAATCAGCAGGAGCGCCAGATTGCGTCTCTCCTGAAGTTCGACCAGCAGATCGAGGATCTGGGCCTGAATGGTCACGTCGAGCGCGGTTGTCGGTTCGTCGGCGATCAGCAGGCGGGGATCGCAGGCCAGCGCCATGGCGATCATGACGCGCTGGCGCATGCCCCCGGACATCTCGTGCGGATAGCTTTTGGCGCGGAGTTCCGGCGCCGGGATGGCCACGTCGCGCATCCCCTCGACGGCCATCTCCCATGCTTCGCGCGAAGAGACCTTACGGTGGAGCCGGATCGCTTCGGCGATCTGCTCCCCGACGGTGAAGACGGGATTGAGCGAGGTCATCGGATCCTGGAAGATCATGGCGATGTCGTCGCCTCGGACGGCGCGCATCCGGTCCTCATCGAGTTCGAGCAGGTTCCGCCCGTCGAAGACGATCTCTCCGCCGGCGATCCGCCCGGGATGAGAGACGAGCCGCATGATCGAAAGCGCCGTGACCGACTTGCCGCATCCCGATTCCCCGACCAGACTCAGCGTCTCTCCCTGATCGATCGAAAACGACACATCGTCGACCGCGCGCACGTCTCCCTTCGGAGTCGAGAAACGGGTGCTCAGATTTCTGACCTCGAGCAGGCTCATCAGGGCAGCGGAATATTCGTCAGTTTGAAAGGCGTGCTGACGACCGAACGCGGAGTCAGCAGGTAGACCCTCATCCTTGCATCCGCCGGCAGCTTGTTCTCGAATTCGAAGATCTGCGTCTGGTCGTCCTTCGATCCCATCGTAGACCGGCCCTGCCGCGATATCGGCTTGCCTGCGGCGTCCTCGAATTCAATCGAGATCAGTTTGCCCTGCTTGTCGGAGAGTTGCAATGCCACGGCATTTTCGCCCATCTCGGTCAGGGCGCTGAAGAGACCGCCGAAGATCTTCATCAG
>CALBSU010000111.1 GCA_937967285.1 uncultured Acidobacteriota bacterium | reverse complement strand
GCCTCGACCAGCGCCGTCAGCCCCAGTCCGCCGAGCATACCGAGCGCGAATGTCAGCTCGAACTGATGTCGATAGAGCCCGCGAAAAGTCCCGTATCCGGGTATCCGATAGAGCAGATGATTGATCCCGAACGGCAGGTATCCGCCGAATGCCAGCAGCAGCGAAACTATCGCGATCCCCAGCCAGAGCATGATCCTCGGATTGGTCCGCGCACGAAGCACTGCAATCATCCCCGGCAGCCAGACCAGCATCCCGACATACCCGGCCATGATCGCAGCCAGGTCCCTGCCCCAGTACGGGACCTTGTACGGCCCGAACATCGCTCCGCCGAAGAAATAGGGCACGATCAGCGCCGGAAGCTGCCACGGCGGAAACGAGAAGGTGTCGAAGAAGGCGGGGCCGGGATCGCTCCGCTCGCTCTGCCCGAGCAGTTCGATCGACGGCAGCAGTTGCACCAGACTGATCAGAATCGCAGCCGCGCCCATGACCAAGATCGAGACCGCGAACCTCGATCGAGCCTGACGATCAGCGATCCGCAGAAATGCGTAGACGGCGCAGGGCAGCGCCGTCAGTGCCGTGAAGACCAGCATCTGCGGCTCTCCCGCCAGATACTGCAGCGCAATGAAGAGGGCTCCAACCGCCGTCCAGCGCCACGCTCCCCGCCAGTCAGCCGCACCAACCGCACCGGCCAGATTCTCGATCGCCAGCAGCACCCACGGCAGCCACGCCGCCGCCGCGATCCTCGACGTGTGGCTCAGATGGTTGATCATGTAACCGCCGAACGCGAACCCGATCCCCGCCAGCAGCGCCGCAACACGGATCATCCCCAGACGGCGACCGTAGAGATACGTCCCAACCAGCGCCAGATGATACGTCGTCAGCACCACCAGGTTCATCGCCAAGGACGGCGGAAGGAAGGCAAACACCCAGTTCGGCGGGTAGAACGATCCGGGATAGACCGACGCCGCCAGCGGCATCCCCGCGAAGATCAGCGGATTCCAGAGCGGCGCCCCACCCGCTGCCAGCATGTTCCCGGTCAGAACGCGCACCGCGAAGTTCTGCGCCCATCCGTCCCCCGGCGCGAGAACTACCCGCCCCAGCAGCACCGGATAAAAATAGATGAGCGGTATCGCAGCCAGCGCCGCCGCCCACACATATTTCGGATCGATTTTACTGTTGGAGGTCATCAATCGACGAAACGGTACTTGATCAGCGCCCAGATCGCCGCGAACCCGTCGCGCCAGGTGATCTTCTTGCCTTCCGAGAAATCGCGACCATAGTACGAAATCGGCATCTCGTAGAGCTTATACCTGCGCTTGAGCACCTTGGCGGTGATCTCCGGCTCGAAGTCGAACTTGTTCGAGCGGATCTGGATGTTCTTGATCACATCGGCGCGGAAGACCTTGTAGCAGGTCTCCATGTCTGAAAGGATCGAATTGTAGAGGATGTTGGTGATGAAGGTCAGCAGCTTGTTGCCGATGTAGTGCCAGTAGTTGAAGGCCCGCGCCACCTTGCCGCCCGTCAGTCGCGAACCGTAGACGACATCGGCCCGCCCCTCGAGGATCGGCTTGATCAGCTCGGCATACTCCGCCGGATCGTACTCCAGATCGGCGTCCTGGATCAGAATGATCTCGCCCGTGGCGTAGTGGAGCGCAGTCCTCAGCGCCGCGCCCTTGCCCATGTTATGGCCGTGAAAATAGACCTTATGATCCGATTTGCCGCTCAGTTCCTTGAGTATGTCGCGGGTCCCGTCCTTCGAGCCGTCATCGACGATGATCAGCTCCTTGCGGACATCGCCGAGATCGACCGCCTCGACCCGCTTGATGATTTCATGGATTGTGCCGGCCTCATTGTAGACCGGCATGAGTATCGACAGCGTGGGTGAGTTGCGCATCTCAGGATTCCGTATTCATCTCTTTTGACCGGTCACGACGCGCCACGCCCGTCTTTCGCGCGGCCTCCTCGACGGCCTTCGCCACCAGCGGAGCGACCTGACGATTGAAGACCGACGGGATAATGTATTCCGGGTGCAGCTCGTCCTGCGAGATGACCGACGCGATCGCGTGCGCCGCCGCCAGCTTCATCTCTTCATTGATGTCCGAAGCGCGGCAGTCGAGCGCTCCGCGGAAGATGCCCGGGAAACAGAGCACGTTGTTGATCTGGTTCGGATAGTCCGACCGCCCCGTCGCCATGACCTTGACGTATGGCGCAGCCTCCTCCGGCATGATCTCCGGCGTCGGATTGGCCAGCGCGAAGACGATCGGATCGCGCGCCATCTTCTTCAGTTCATCGACGTGGATCGTCCCCGGCCCCGACAGCCCGAGATACAGGTCCGCCCCAGCAATCACGTCCGGCAGCGTACCCTTCAAACCTTCGGGATTTGTGTGATCGGCATACCACTGCTTGGCATCGTTCATATGCTCGGTGCGTCCCTTGTAGATCGCTCCGGCCCGATCGCAGCCGATTATGTTTTTCACACCGGCGTTCATGAGGATCTTCGAACAGGCAACGCCCGCCGCGCCGACGCCCGATACGACGACCTTGAGATCCTCCATCTTCTTGTCGACCAGCTTGATCGCATTGATCAGAGCCGCCATCACCACCACCGCCGTTCCGTGCTGATCGTCGTGGAAGACCGGAATATCGAGTTCCTTCTTGAGCCGCTCCTCGACCTCGAAACAGCGCGGCGCAGAGATGTCCTCCAGGTTGACCCCGGCCAGCCCCGGCGAGATCAGCTTGACCGTCCGCACAATCTCGTCGACATCCTTCGTGTCCAGACAGATCGGGAAGGCGTCGACGTCGCCGAACTCCTTGAAGAGCATCGCCTTCCCTTCCATCACCGGCATCGCCGCCTGAGGTCCGATGTCGCCCAGCCCCAGCACCGCCGTCCCGTCGGTCACCACCGCGATGCAGTTGCGCTTGATCGTCAGGTTGTAGACCTTTTCGGGGTCCTTGTGAATCGCCATGCAGACACGCGCCACGCCCGGCGTGTAGGCCATCGAGAGGTCGGCGCGCGTCTTGAGCGGACGCTTGTTGGTGATCTCGATCTTGCCTCCGAGATGCCTCAGAAATGTCCGGTCCGAGACGTTGACGACCGAGACGTCCTTGAGCGACTGCACGGCTTCCGCTATCCGCTCGCCGTGCGATTCGTCGATCGCCGCTACCGTTATATCGCGGATCAGATACGCCGGATTGACCTCGACGATATCGACCGCACCGATGTTTCCACCCGCCTCGCCGATCGCCACCGTCACCCGTCCGAGCGTGCCCGGCGTGTTCGCGAGCTTGAGCCGCAAAGTCAGACTGTAACCTTCCGTCACGATATTACTCCTTGAAATGATCACTGGTTTTGATATGAATAGGATTTAAGCGTGAGAATATCCCAAGCCCCCAGCGAAGGCAACCCGGTCGCTATCGGTACTATGCTAACACCCGATCGCTATCGCTGCCGGTACCGTACCCAGCGCCAGCGACCGGGTTGATTCTTTCCGGCACTTCCAACAGAATATTCATTCGTTCAGACATCATCATCCGGAAAATCGAGTTTCAAGGAGAGTCATCAATGTACAGGCTTGCGCTGATCTGTCTCTGTCTGTTTCTGTTTTCTCAGGTCGCTCCGGCTCAGAGCGATAACGCCCTCATCGGCCGCTGGGACCTGACCGTCAAAGGCACCGATGCCGATTATTCATCCTGGCTCGAGGTCAACAAGGCCGCCGACGGATCGCTCTCCGGCCGCTTCGTCGGCCGTTTCGGCAGCGTCCGCCCGATCAAAATGATCGAGATAGTCAACGGCGAACTCCGTTTCAGCCTCCCGCCGCAATTCGAGCAGATGAAGAACGATCTGACCTTCAGGGGAAAGCTCAAGGGCAAGAAGATG
>CALBSU010000110.1 GCA_937967285.1 uncultured Acidobacteriota bacterium | reverse complement strand
GGAGCGGTCAGGTGAACGTCGATCATGGCGTCCCACATCTCGTCGGTGATGTTCTGGACGACGCCGTCCCAGGTGTAACCGGCGTTGTTGACGATGATATCGACCGTGCCGAACTCCTCGACCGCGGTCCTGACAATTCGATCGGCGAAGTCCTGAGCGGTCACGCTGCCGGTGCACGCCACAGCCCGGCCACCCGAAGCTTTGATCTCCTCGACCACGCTTTCGGTCACGTCACCTTCAAGATCGTTGACCACAACCGAGGCTCCGTTTTCGGCGAACATCGTCGCAACGGCGCGCCCGATACCGCGGCCCGATCCGGTGACGATGGCCGTTTTTCCGTCCAGCAGACCCATAATTTTGTTTCCTTTCGATCAGTGCATATTACATCGGGAAGAGCTCAGAGAGCATCTCGGGCGAGGCGGGCGCGCCGTACTCGCAGACCTCGAATGCCTCGGCGTATTTGACCGCCCTGCCCCGCTCCTCGCCGTAACGTCCGATCAGCAGATCGCGATAACGATCGGCGACCTCGGCGTCGCGCTCGATCAGCCAGTCGCGGATGAAGTTCCGGCGCTCCTCGTCGCCCTCGGGAACTCCGGGCAGATAACGCCCCATCCACGAATCCCTGTCGGCAAACTGCGACGGCATCGCCTCGATGCACGCGCGTTTCCTGTCGATCACGTCGTCGATTGCTACGATGATCGACGGATCGAAGGGATACGGTTTCTGGAATCCGTCGGAGTAGAAGAGGATGACCGGATTCCTGCTGCACGGCGGAGTATCGGTCGCAAAGAACGGCGCGGCGACCAGCACCGCGGCATCCTGGACGAGCACGCCGGTATAGCGATGATCGGGATGATAATCGTTCGGACGATGGCTGAGCACGATGTCGGCCTGCCACTCGCGGATCAGTCGAGCGAATGTCCGGCGATTCTCGATCGTCGGCAGCAGTTCTCCGTCGTGGATATCGAGAACCTGCGTCGTGATGCCGAGGATCTCGGCGCAACGCTGAACCTCCGCGTTTCGACGCAACTGAAGCTGCCCGCCCGCCATCGCGAAATGACCGACATCCCCGCTGGTCGTCGCCACGAACTTTACCTTGTGACCGGCGGCGGCCCACTTGGACGCCACGCCGGCGGCTTTCAATTCACAATCGTCGGGGTGCGCCCCGAATGCTATTATTTTCATAACTGTCCCGCCCGCTCGCTCTCGCTCACGGTGCTGCCTGGAGTGCGGCGCCCGCGGGCGCCGCTTTTCCTTTTTTACTTTCTACTTTTTACTTTCTACTTTTTACTAACTTCTTTTCTCATATGCTTCTCGAACCATGCCTGCAGATAGAGCTGCTGGAGAAGCTGATGCGACGGTCTTCGCCAGCCATGGTACTCATCCGGCATGCGCACGAGCAGGGTCTCCTTCTTGAGCATCTTGAGAGCGCGGTAATACTCCTCGCTCTGGCCCATCGGAGTGCGCAGGTCGGCCTCGCCTGTCATGACCATGGTCGGCGTTTTGACGTTGGCGACGTAATTGAGCGGCGAACGGACGGCGAACTCCATCGGATCTTCCCACGGGAATTTTTTGAACTGGTAGTACCAGCTCGAGCCGTCGGTCGTGCCGACGAAGGAGTGCCAGTTGATGACCGGACGCATCGAGACGGCCGCGGCGAAGCGGTCGGTATGCCCGACGATCCAGGCCGTCAGAACTCCGCCTCCGCTGCCGCCGCAGACGAAGAGGTTGCGATCGTCGATGAATCCTTTGGCAAGCGCGGCATCGACGCCGGCCATCAGATCGTCGTAGTCCTTTCCGGGGTACGAATACTGGATCCCGTTGACGAAGTCCTGTCCGTAGCCGGTCGAACCGCGCGGATTGGTATAGAGCACGGCGTAACCGTTGGCCGCGAAGTTCTGGAACGCCCAGTTCCACGCGACCGAGTACATCGACCACGGACCGCCGTGAATCCAGAGCACCATCGGATACTTTCTGCCCGGCTCGAAGTCGGCCGGCTTGATCAACCAGCCCTGAACCTTGAGACCGTCCGACGATGTGTACCAGAGCTCTTCAGCCTGACCCAGCTTGAGACCGGAGAGCACGTCCGAGTTGACATCGACGAGCTGCTTCCTGTCTGCGCTTCGGTTGAGCGACCAGGTCACCAGTTCGCCGGGCCGTGTGTGAGTCGATTCGATCATCGCCACCTGACCGTTCGAGGCCACTGAGATCCCCGAGATCAGGGTCCGGTTGCCGAGCCGGTGCAGCTTGCCGTCCGACAGAGTGACCCAGAAGAGATCGGTCACGCCCTTCTCCTCGACGGTGAACATGACCGCGGAACCGTCGGCACGCCAGATAACCTCTCGCGGAGAGCTGGCCAGATCCCCCGCCAGCAGCCGCTTGCCGCCGCCGTCGCTGTTCATCAAATAGAGGCTCGCGACATGATTCGTGTACATCCTGTCGTCATTGCCGGTGTAGGCGACGTGACGTCCGTTAGGCGAAACCACGGGACCGCCGTCCGGCCCCTTGCGGTCGGTCAGCGTTTTGACCTCGAGCGTCGCCAGATCGACGGAATAGATCTCGCTGTCGTTCCTCAGGTATTCGGCATCCGGTTTTCTGATACCCGAGACATAGATCGTTTTACCGTCGGCCGACCAGTCGAATGCCTGGTGATTGAATTTTCCGCTGGTCACTTGTCGCGGCGTACCGCCGAGAGTCGCATCGATGGTGAAGACGTGGGTATGTCCCTTGGGTGTCGGCCCGCGCCCGTCCGACGCCCATGAAAGACGGTCGACGATAACGGCCGGCTTCGCCCACTCTGCTCCGCGCGGACGTTCCGGCAGCCTGACCGCGAGAATCGGTTCGTTGTCGGGGATGAATGCCGTGAAGGCGATATGTCTGCCGTCGGGCGACCATTTGATGCTGCCGGGAGCGCGTTCGAGATGCGTCAACTGGGCCACCTCGCGAGTGTCCAGCCACATGACGTGCAACTGACTGGTCCCGTCACGGTCCGAGAGAAAGGCGATCCGCTTGCCGTCGGGCGACCAGACCGGCGAACTGTCGTTGCGCGCCCCGCTGGTCAATTCACGGACGCGGCTGCCATCGACATCCACGATCCACAGATTCGACCGGTAGGCGTCCTTCATCTTGTCGACCCAGGTACGGGTAAAGATGATCTGCCGGCCGTCGGGAGAGATCTCCGGATTGCCGACCGATTCCATGTCCATGAATGTGTCCTTGACCAGCAGGCCTGGCTTCTGCTGAGCCATGACCGGAGTCAGGCAGATCGTAATAATCAAAAGCAGTCTCGTGATTCTCGACATAGCGCCTCCTCGATCTATTTCTTCGGGCTGAGGGTCATCTTCGGCCCCGGCCCCTGTTCCAGGATCATGTTTTTGACGTTTCCGTTCTCGACCGTGAATTCGGCGAAGAAACCGGCCGGCGCGCCCTCGATCTGAAATCGCGCAGGCGCCACGGGAACCAGCGTGTAGACGGGCTGGCCCGGAACGACGGCTTTCAGCTTGCCGCCGACCATCTCGATGCTGATGTCGAACGGAGCGCCCGGCAGCGTATATTTCCCTGCGAAACGAGCCATCTCGGCCTCGCTCAGCGCGATCGCGGCAGCGGCGGGAGCCTTCTCCGGGACGCGGTTGAACTCGCCCAGGTTCTGCAGTTGGACCTGAGCCACCTTGCCCTGCGAATCGAGCAGGAACTGAACGTTCGATTTGCCGAGCATCTTGTCGCGCCAGACGGAACGGAACGTGTCGTAATGCCAGTGCTCCAGATCGCCGACGAAGGACGGGCCGTAAGCGGCGACCAGCCGGCCGCCATCAACCGCGACCTTCACCTCGCCGTACATCTCGTTCTCGTAAGTCCCGGCATACTTCTCGAGCGCCAG
>CALBSU010000109.1 GCA_937967285.1 uncultured Acidobacteriota bacterium | reverse complement strand
CAGTTTCCGGTTTCCAGTTTCCAGTTTCCAGTTTCCAGTTTGGATAGTCGCCTCATGAAAAGTTGTTAATTTTGCAACCATGCATCCTGAAAATCGTGCCATAACTGGAAACTGGAAACTGGAAACTGGAAACTTCTTAACAAATGAACAAACCATCAAAAATACTTCTCGAAGTTATCGTCTGTACGGTCGAGGACGCGGTCGCTGCCGAGCAGGGCGGGGCCGACAGGATCGAACTGATCAGCCATTTCGAACTCGGCGGACTGACTCCATCTATTAATATGATCGTCGATGTCGTCTCGGCGGTAACCATCCCCGTCCGCGTCATGCTTCGTCACGTCGAGGATTTTTTCGTGCCCGACGATAAAATGCGTGAAAGTTTGCTCGCCTCCGCGCGTTCTTTCGATGAACTGCGCATCGAAGGCCTTGTTCTGGGGTTTTTGCGGAATAAAAACGGCCGTATTGAAATAGATCATTCACTGGTCAAGCAACTTCTTGCAGCGGCGCCGAATCTGAAGGTCACCTTTCACCGGGCGTTCGAGATGTTGCCGGATCCCGTGCAGGCGATCGGGGAACTGAAGCGGCACGACCGGATAGATCTGATACTGACCAGCGGCGGGACGGACCCCTGGGTCGAAAAGGTGGATCGCTTTGAAAGCTGGGAGCAGGCAGCCCAACCGGAGATCGGCATTATGGCCGGCGGCGGTATCGATCTCGATGCAGTCCGGGCGCTGGTTCAGGGAACTTCCATTCGCAATTATCACGCCGGCAAGGTCGTCCGCGAAGATGAGCGTCTGGACGGAGCGGTCGAAGCGGAGCGCGTGCGCGAATTGGTTAAAATATTAGAATCTGGTGGCGCCGCAGGGTGAGCGTGGTAGAATGAGGCCGGTTTCATACCTCCGAAACCTGACCGACCGCCTGACCGGCGAAGCGATGAGGCATGACGATCGCCGACCCGTGAGGATGGCATAACCTTTGCTGTTGATGAAGATTGACGATTTCATCCGGGAATACGATTCGCAGATCGATGCCGTCTGGCGCGGACTGGTTGACCGCTATCGGGTAGAATATCGCGAATTCGCCGAGCGGATCGCCTCGATCATGCTCCGCAACGGGTTCGGGGCTGACCAGATCGCCCAGCAGCTGGCTTCACTCAGAAGCGACGAGCTCTGTCTGGCCATCGCCTGCGAAAAGGGCGATGAGGCGGCATGGCGCCGCTTCGAGAGCGAATATCGCAGCTCAATGCAGGGCGCGGCCCGCTCGCTGACGCGTGACGACCCCGAGGCTGAAGACCTCATCCAGTTCGTTTTCGGCGAACTCTACGGCATCAAAATGGACGGCGACCGCCGTCTGAGCAAGCTGGCGCATTATTCGGGACGCGGATCGCTGGGAGGATGGCTGCGCGCGGTCATCTACCAGGCTTTCATCGACCGCAAACGGCAGACCTCCAGATTCGAGCAGGTCGAGGAGGTGGAGGAGTTCGACCGGATGGCCAACGCCGGGGCTCTCTCGGCTCCTGTCGTCCAGCCGGACGACATCGAGGATGCGCGGCTCCGCCGGGCGACCGAGCAGGCCCTCGAACAGGCCTTCGCCGAAGCCGAACCGCGAGACCGGCTGCTGCTCAACCATTATTATTTCGACGATCTGACACTGCGTGAAATAGGCGTCCTGATGGGAGTTCACGAAGCCACCATCAGTCGCTGGCTGGCGCGCGCTCAGCGCGAGGTCAAACGCAGGACCGAAGAGATACTTCAGAACAGTTACGGCATGCGCCGGGCGGAAGTGGCCGAGTGCCTGCAGATCGCCGCTCGCACCGAACTGGACGTGCGCAAACTGGTCGGCAACGCCAAGGGCCATATCTGAAAGGCCGCCTGTCGTCCGGAAACGCGCAAGTTTATTTTCTTCTTTCGTTCAATGACCTGGTACGGCTGAATCGGAGTCGATCCGACCGTTCCGAATGCTGACTGACCGGAATCCCCGCAGGACGGTAATCGCGGGTTTTCGTAACCTGTTCACCCTGAAAAGAAGTGTCACTCGAACGTAACAACACAGCCCTGGAATTTGAATCGATGCTGCGCCGCCACATCAGGCGGAGCGCGACGGGCGATGAGCGATGTTCCGGACTGGATGCCGACGCGGCGAGCGCATATCTTGAAGGAGCCCTGGAAGGACCCTCGCTGGTCGTTTTCCAGTCCCATCTGGCCGATTGCCACGGCTGCCGGCGTCAACTGATCGAATTGTCGCGGATCGCCGTCCAACCGCGGCCCGCAGTCCCGCCGCCCTCGCTGTGGGAGCGTCTGCGGAGCTCCCTGGCCGACGCAGTCGGCAGTATTCAGGGCGCGCGCTGGGACTGGCCGGTGGCGGGAGCCGCGGCAGCAGTCTGCGCGGTCCTCGTCCTGACCTTGCTGGTTCGGCCCTGGAGGCAGGATCCCTCATCTTCCGTTCAACCCGTTTCCGATGTCGCCGTGAACGATGTGCGGGCGGCTGAAACTGCCGAGAGCCAGGAGGCGCCGCTCGCTCAACCCGAGGAGCCAGCCAGCCCGATCTCCCGCAGTATCCCGCGACCGCGAATCGATTCACCCGCGATCATTCCGCTTTCGACAGGGATCGGCGATCTGGCTGTCTCGACGGCCAGGCTGACTCCGGCGCAGAGCACCGAGTCGATCAGGCCGCCGCTGGTTCCGCGCCCGATCGAGGAGTTCATCCCGACGCGGTCCTCCGCGCAGGGGACGTCGGCAAGCTCGATCGCCTACACTGAAAGCCGTCAGACCGCGGTCGCCGATGAAATTGAACGGCCGGAGCTCGCTCCGCGCATCAATCCGCTGCCGGACTACAACCCGATGCATTCGGTTTCGACCTCCGATCGCCGCTCCGCCGCGCGGACCCGCAGCGACAGAAACCCGATCCCCTCTGCAAGGCCCGGCTGGACCGGTCGCGTCATGGGCTTTATGCCCGTCACACGGCCCGAACCGCGCCGCTCAGTCGAGGAGCCGGAAGACGAAGAGATCCCAAGACAGCTCGTCCACAGGATGCGCGACAAGGTCTTTCGCTACGAAAACGGCACCTGGATCGATATGGATTACAAGCCCGAGAAGATGTATTGGCGCATCACCCGCATCGAGCGGGGCACACGCGAATACGAAAGACTCGTCGCCGACGAGCCGCAGATCCGGGAGTTCCTCAACCTCGACCAGCTGATTCTGGTCTGGCGAGACAAGATCTACAGGATCGTCAAACGCTGATCCCTCAACGGCAGGCCGCCCGGCCTGCCGTTGGTAATTTCTTTGCTTTACCTCGGCGACCTTCTATAATCAGCTCACTCGCATCGATATCGAAAATTCATAACCCGACGAGGTACATGGCGAATGCGCGTCAATAGACGTTTCCAGTTGTCCATCCCGGTCATTTTACTGACCCTGCTCGCGAGCCCGGAGCCGATCCGCGGCCAGCAGGTTCAGACTTCCTCAAAACTCAATCCGCAGATCGAGAAGATCGTCGGCGAAATCTCGTCGCGCAACATCGAAACGATCGTTCGCAAACTGGTCAGCTTCGGGACCCGGCACACCTTCTCGAACCAGGAAGATCCGGCCCGAGGCATCGGGGCGGCGCGGCGCTGGATTCACGAGGAGATGGAGCGTTACAGCCGCGAGTCCGGCGGCCGTCTTCAGGTTGTCGACGATGAGTTCATCCAGGAGGCCAGCCGGCGCGTCCCGCAGCCGGTTAAAGTGGTGAATGTCGTGGCCACGCTTCCCGGAACCCGGTCGGCCGAACCCGTCTACGTCGTCAGCGGCCACTACGATTCCATCTGCTCGCCTTTCAGCGACACGCAGTGCGACGCTCCCGGCGCGAGCGACGACGCCTCCGGAACGGCGGCTGTCATGGAGATGGCGCGCGTCATGTCGAAATACAGTTTCGATTCGACGATCGTCTTTATGGCCGTCGCGGGCGAGGAGCAGGGGCTGCTGGGCTCTACCCACTGGGCCGAGGAGGCGCGCAAGGCGAACCGAAAAATCGGGGCCATGTTCACTAACGACATCATCGGCAACACGATCGGCGGAAACGGAGTCCGCGACAATGCGCGGGTCCGCGTCTTCTCGGAAGGCGTTCCGTCGAATGAATCGGAGCGGGAAGCCCAGATGCGCCAGTCGGTCGGCGGAGAGAACGACAGTCCCTCGCGCCAGCTCGCGCGGTACATCAGAGAGGTCGGCGAGCGCTATCTCAACGGATTCGAGGTGACGCTCGTCTTCAGGCGCGACCGTTTCGGCCGGGGCGGCGATCACATCCCGTTCCTGCAGCGCGGCTATCCGGCCGTCCGCTTCACCGAGCCGAACGAGGACTTTACGCGCCAGCACCAGAAGATCCGCGAAGAGAACGGGATCAAATACGGCGACGTCGTCGAGATGGTCGATTTCGACTACATGGCGCAGGTCGCCAGAGTCAACGCGGCGGCGCTCGGCTCGCTGGCCCTGGCTCCGGCCGCGCCCACCGGCGTAGGCTTCAAGTCGGCCCGTCAGCAATACGACACCGTCATCGCCTGGACCCGGAACCCGGAACCGGATATCGCCGGCTACCGCCTGCTCTGGCGCGAGACATGGCAGCCCTTCTGGCAGAAGAGCGTAGAGGTCGGAAATGTGACCGAGCACACGCTCAAGGGGCTCTCAAAGGACGATTATTTCTTCGCCGTGCAATCGATTGACAAGGACGGAAATGCGAGCCTGCCCGTCTTTGTCAGTGCCAGTCTCGGGCAGGGCGCTCCTGCCCGCAGAAATCAATAATTGTGGTATCTCTGAATAAGGAGAGAACATGACACTCTTGTGGTTTTTGATCATCGGTGCGTTGGCGGGATGGATTGCCGGAATTCTGATGAAGGGCGGGGGATTCGGTCTGATCGGCAATCTCGTGGTCGGAATCGTCGGTTCATTCATCGGCGGCAACCTGCTGGGCCTGCTCGGCATCACCGCCGGCGGGCTCGTCGGCACACTGGCGGCGGCGGTCATCGGGGCCTGCGTGCTGCTCTTCATCGTCGGCCTTCTCAAGAAGGCCTGATCCTCGGAACGGGGGCTCACGATCCTGGACGCCCCCTTCCGCACACTTCGGTGGAAAGAGATTTTATGAAGTTTTTGAGGTTCCACTCTCTCGCGATCGCCATCATTCTCATGACGGCGACTCTCGCGGTCGCACAGCAGCCCCCGAAGATCAAACGTCCGGTCAAGAATCCCCCCCAGTTCCCAAATATCATCGATCTCGAAGACGGGAAGAAGCCGCCGACCGAAGAGCAGGAGAAGCCGGAGCCCGCTCCCCAGCCGGACGCTCTGGTCAAGGCCGTCGAGGGGCTGACCGGCGAGATCAGGAATCTCATCCAGGAGGTCCGCTCGCTCAACCTCAGGCAGCAGGCGCAACTCGACATGCTTCGCCTGACCCGCATCGACCTGCGCGTCGACCACTTCGACCGCGAGCTGAGACCGGTCCGCGACCGCATCAATGCCCTGGCCGCCGAGGAGCAGAACCTCTACAGGCTAATGACCCAGGAGAGCCTCATGGCTCAGACCGTCAATGTCTCGACGCTCAGCCGAGAAAAGACGATCGAACAGATGAAGCTCGGTTACCAGTCCAGGCTCGAAGCGGTGAAGGCCGAACAGGAGCGGCTCAAAGCGCTCGAATCCGAACTGAGCGCGACCCTGACATCTTTTCAGAAACTCGGCGCTGACGCCGACCGCCGCATCGTCGAGGCGGAACAGCTCCTGCGCCAGATCGAAAATAACCAGACGGAGAAGAAACCGGAAAATCAGTAGAAAGTAAAAAGTAGAAAGTAGAAAATTTATCAAAAGGAGCATTGCAATTTCCATCTTTCTACTTTCTACTTTTTACTTTCTACTATTGTTGATGGAGGAACAATGAGCCACGAATCGATCAAACGCAGGGAATTTCTGAAACGGACGGCGGCAGCCGGAATGGCGGTGCCGCTGATGAAGGGCGAACCCGGGATGGCGAGTCCCGCGGCCTCGCTTCCGGTCGTGATTTCGAGCGCCAATGTCTCCAGAAGCCCTTCGGGGCAGGTCTTCAACGGCGGAATCGCCTGCGTGACCCGCGCCATGGAGATTATCAAGGGGGGCGGCGATACGCTCGATGCGGTCGTCGCGGGCGTGAATATCGTCGAGGATGATCCGCACGACTCCTCCGTCGGATACGGCGGTCTGCCCAACGAAGAGGGCGATGTCGAACTCGATTCCTCGGTCATGCACGGTCCGTCGCGCCGCGCCGGCGCCGTCGCCAGCCTGCGCAATATCAAGAATCCGTCGAAGGTCGCCAAACTCGTCCTCGAACGGACCGATCATATTCTGCTGGTCGGCGAAGGGGCGCTCCGCTTCGCGCTCAAGCACGGCTTCAAAAAGGAAGATCTGCTCACCGAGGAGTCGCGGCTGGCATGGCTCCGCTGGAAAGAGGGACTCAATCCCGACGACGCCTGGGGGCCGAGCCCGCTCAAGACCGCGCGCTCAGGATCCGGCAAGGTCTCTCGCGCCGAACTCACTCCCGCCCAGATCGCGCTCAACGAATGGATCGATGACAAAATCCGCAACCGGCCGACCGGCACCATCAACTGCCTCGCCGTCGATCCCAACGGCGATATCTCCGGCGTGACCACCACCTCGGGCCTCGCCTGGAAGATCCCGGGTCGCGTCGGCGATTCTCCGCTCATCGGCTGCGGCCTCTACGTCGATAACGAGGTCGGCGCCGCCGGTTCGACCGGCCGTGGCGAAGAGTGCATCTATATTAATGGCGCTCATACCGTGGTCGAGAACATGCGCCGCGGTATGTCCCCTCAGGATGCTGCCATGGACGCCATCAAACGCGTCGCCGCCCGCTACGGCAATAACCGCGAGGAACTCGCCAAGTTCAATCTCAACTTCTATGCCGTTAATAAAAAGGGCGAGTACGGCGGGGCCGTTCTGTGGAAGGGCGGACGCTTCGCCGTCCACGACGGCAAAGAAGCGAAGATCGTCGAATCTGCCTGGTTGCTTTCAAGGTAACATGGAGTGCGGCGCCC
>CALBSU010000108.1 GCA_937967285.1 uncultured Acidobacteriota bacterium | reverse complement strand
CAACCTGTAATAAAAGTAGAAAGTAGAAAGTAGAAAGTAGAAAGTGCGAAGTATAAAAGGCTGTTTTTTTATACTTTATACTTTCTACTTTCTACTTTTTACTCATGTTGTGAAAGGAACTGAAGTAGTGAATGAACAGTTGACAGGGAAGGAAAAGATACTGGCGGAATTGAAGACGCTCGAGTACGAACTGAACATCGAGCTGCCGCGGGCCTTGCGGACAGCCGCCGCTCTCGGCGATCTCTCGGAGAACGCTGAGTACAAATCGGCGCGGGAGCGTCAGGATTACGTTCGCGCGAGGGTCCGGCAGCTCCAACAGCAGGTGGCCAAGCTGGCCAGCATCGACATCAGCCGGCTCCCGCGGGATCGCGCCTCATACGGATCGACACTCCTGCTCCGCGACATCGATCGCGGCGAAGAGCTGACCTACCGGCTGGTCACTCCCGAGGAGGCCGATTTCGAGCAGGGGCTCATCTCGACCTCGTCTCCGATCGGCAAGAGCCTGCTCAACAAGGAAGAGGGCGACGAGATCAGGGTCCAGACCCCGAACGGACCCCGCAAATTCGAAATCATCAAGCTGACCACGATTCACGACGAGGAATGATCGAGAGTGCCGTCCGTCCCGATGATTGAAAGCCCTGTACTATGGTGCTACACTGCACTATCGTATCTGATTCGGAGGGGATAGAGCTTGACATCTCAAACAGGATCGAATCCCGTGTTGGGCCGTCTTTTGCTGGCGGGTCTCCTCCTGGGAGTGTTCTGCCTCGGCGCGGGAGGCGTCATCTATTTCGCTCTGCGCGGGCGGGCGGTCAGCGTTCCGAACGTGATCGGGATGACAGAGGCGAAGGCCGCAGAAGAGCTCGACGACGCCGGCTTGAGAATGGCGGTCAGAAGCCGGATTCATGACGGCAAAATCCCCGCCAATTCGGTCTGCGACCAGTACCCGATCGCCGGAACCACGGTCAAGACGGGGCAGCTGGTCCGTGTCAGTCTGAGCCTCGGCGCGGAATCGCAGAATCAGTCGGCGGCCCGTTGATTATCCGGGAGCAAGATTCGGAGATCCGTCCGTTCAGAACCCGGGGGACCGTCATCCCGGTTGAGCATCGATGGTAGAGATAGCGCCTTCAATTTTATCAGCGGATTTCACCCGACTCGGGCAGCAGATCGAGGAGGTCGAGCGGGCCGGCGCATCGTATATTCATGTCGATGTCATGGACGGCCATTTCGTTCCGAACCTGACGATCGGACCATTCATTGTCGAATGGGTCAGGAAGACGACGAAACTGCCGATCGACGCCCATCTGATGATTGAAAATCCTGACGATTTCATCGATGCGTTCGCCGAAGCGGGCGCCGATATGATCTCGGTTCATCCCGAAGCGACATATCATCTTCACCGGACGGTCGGGCATATCCGCCAGGCGGGATGCCGTCCCGGGGTTGTGCTCAATCCGGCCACCCCGCTGGCGATGATCGAAGAGATCCTCGATGATGTCGATTACGTATTACTGATGTCGGTCAATCCCGGTTTCGGGGGGCAGAGGTTCATCCCGTCCTCGATCGACAAGATCAAGAGATTGCGGGACCTGATCGACCGCCGAGGTTCGCAAGCGCGGATCGAAGTCGATGGCGGCATCGGACCCGAAACGGCGTCGGCTGTAACGGCGGCCGGAGCAGAGATTCTGGTGGCCGGTTCAGCGATCTTCGGAAAGCCGGATCCGGCAGCCGCGCTGCGAGCGTTGATTCAGGCGGCCATGACCGATCAGAGAATTGAGGTCTGACGAGGTTGCCTAAGGAGTTCTGTTTTATGAGATCAAGAAGTACATCTCTTCCGATCGTTGCGTTTCTGACGCTGGTGATCGGGTTATCGGGATGCGGCGGCAAGGACAAGGTCGCCAACGAGAACGCTCCGATCGAGGGGCGCGACCGCGAACTGTACGACCAGGCGTCGGAGAAGGCCCGGAAAGGCCGCTATGACGAGGCCCGGCTGCTCTACAACGTGGTCATCACGACATACGCCGACAGCGAATTTCTTCCGCTGGCCAAGCTGGCCATCGCCGATTCCTTCTATCTCGAGGGCGGTTCTTCCAATCTCCAGCAGGCGATCGGCGGCTACAAGGATTTCGCCCAGTACTTTCCGACCCATCCGCGGATCTGCGAGGTCAAGCACAAGATCGCGCACTCCCTGATGCGTCAGATGGGCGCATACAACCGCGACGCCAGCTTCGCCAAGCAGGCCGAGTTCCAGCTCAAGGCCGCACTGCAGAGCTGCCAGAACGCACCGAACAAACTGGCCCTCGAGAACGACCTGAAGGACGTCCAGCAGGTGCTGGCGCTCCACGAACTGGATATCGCGCGGTTCTACATCAACAATCGCCAGGCCTACAAATCCGGCGAGGGGCGCCTCCGCGACATCATCAACCAGTATCCGTTCTTCAGCTACTACGATGAATCTCTCTATCTGCTCGGCGTGACGCTGATCGAACAGGAGCAGCCCGAGGAGGCGTCTGAGTACTTCACGCGACTGGTCAGGGATTATCCGAACAGCGAGTTCTCGGTGAAAGGCCGCGATTATCTCGAGAAGCTCGGCAAGCCGATTCCCGAGCCGTCGAACAATAATCCTGCGCCCGAGCGCCCCAGCTTCGTCGGCAAGTTCAGCCTCATTCTGGGTTACAACGGGCTGGATATCTCCAAGGACGGGGTTCTGCTGAGCAAGTCAGGGGACGAGAAGGAGGTCGAGGCCGAGGTCAAGCCTGACGAAGCCAGCAACAACACCGGCACCCGCTCGATCCGCGCCAGCACCAAGGTCAACCTGTCCAACCCTGAACCCGCGGCGACTACTGCGCCGAGGGCGGCCGACGCCAAATCTGAAAAGTCCGAATCGGAAGCTAAATCCGACGAAAAGAAGGACGAAAAGAAGAATGACAAGAAGAAGAAGGATCCCAAAAAGAAGAAAGGGTTTCTGATTTTCAAGTAGGCGGCGCGATTCCGCCTGAATCGAACAGGACATAGAGTTCGCAGTCGTAACCGGATCATGGTCCGGAGGCCCGAGAAAGTCGTAAAAGGCTTTCATATCGGGCCATTCTTTTTGTATCATTCAACAGGTTCATTAATTTAGCATTCAGTTCTGGAGGACCATTGGCTAACAAGATCCTGCTCGCCGATGACAGCGTGACGGTACAGAAGATCATCACGCTGACATTTTCGGATGAGGGCGTAGACGTCGAGACGGTCAATAATGGCGATGAGGCGCTGAACAAGCTGCAGTATCTGAGGCCCTCGCTCGTCATGGCTGACGTCTCGATCCCCGGCAGGGACGGTTACCAGATCTGCGAGTACGTCAAGAATCACCCCGACCTGAGCCATATCCCTGTCGTGCTTCTCGTTCCGGCATTCGAGCCGTTCGACGCCGAAAAGGCGAAGCGGGCGGGAGCCGATACCTATCTGACCAAGCCGTTTCAGTCGATCAAGGCGCTCATCACCACAGTCAAGAACCTGATCGATCCTCCGGTCGTGCCGCGCGAAGTCGAGCAAGAGAAAGCTGCCGATGCCGGTCCGGCGGAAAAGACCGATAATGTCGTCGATATGACCACCCGGATCGCTCCGGTCCGCGAAGAACAGCCGGCTCAGCCTCGGGCTTCGGTCGCTGAAGAGAATGTCAGGCCGAGATACGTCAGCGGACCGCTGCACGGAATCAGCGAGGAGGACAACGTCCTCGACATCGACGATGTTCTTGCTGAAGCCTGGGAACCGCAGGAGGTGATTCAGGAGCCGGTCGAGCCTCCACCGCCGGTTGAAACAGCGCCATCCGCCGTTATCACGGATGAGCAGATTGACCGGATAGTCGATCGCCTGGTCGAGAGACTGGTTCCGATACTGACCGAAGAGATCGTCGGCCGCCTCGCTTCAGCCGCGGTCGAGCCTG
This sequence comes from uncultured Acidobacteriota bacterium, assembly GCA_937967285.1. Classification (GTDB taxonomy): domain Bacteria; phylum Acidobacteriota; class Blastocatellia; order RBC074; family RBC074; genus JADJXM01. The sequence continues at coordinate 1,138 of CALBSU010000108.1, read as the reverse complement.
AATATCATGAGCCGGACGAGCGCCAACTCTCCTTCCACGACCCGGACGCTCTCCTCGAAATCGACGAGTTATAATTCGATAGTGGTTGAGGGACGATGTGAAGACCGAAATTGGTCGGGATTGTCTCTCACCCTTTCAGGGTTCGGAGAATTTTAATTCGTTCCAGGGGTTACGCTTCGCTCCACCCTGGCTATAATCTTGTCGTCCCTTCGGGACTCAGGTGCGATTTGTTTGCAGATCAACCCTTATGCCCGACTTTGTCTCCCGTTCAACCGAGGATCCGCAGCCGGGTGCGCTTCGATTGCGGATTACCCCGAAGGGGTGTGAGAAAATAGCCAGGGGGCGGAGCGAAGCGTAGCCCCTGGAAAACGGCCATCCCTTGATTAACCAACCCTGAAGGGGTTAAAGAAAAGGAGATGCCAAATGCCACAATCATTATCCTCGATTCTGATCCACCTGGTCTTAAGCACAAAAAAATCGACTGCCTCTGATTTCTGATGAAATCGAAGGTGATTTGCACGCATATACAGATGATAATGACGGCAGGTTGCGCCATGGTTTTCAGCCAATTTCAGAATTGCTGTGTACTTCACACTTTATACTTTATACTTTGTACTTTGTACTTATCCTTAATCATCCGGAAAGAATTTATGGAGATACCCAAGACATACGAACCGAAAGAGGTTGAGGAGAGGTGGTATCCGTTCTGGGAAGGGAACGGATATTTTTCACCTGAGAGCAGCGGGAATCCGCGGGCGCCGGTCTTCACGATGGTCATTCCGCCGCCGAATGTGACAGGCTATCTGCACATGGGGCACGCGCTGAACCATACTTTGCAAGATGTGCTGGCGCGGTGGCGCAGGATGAGCGGCGACAGAGTGCTCTGGCTGCCGGGAACGGATCACGCCGGCATCGCCACGCAGATGGTGGTCGAGCGGCAACTGGCGGCGGACGGGATCAGTCGTCACGATCTGGGGCGCGAGAAGTTCGTCGAGCGCGTCTGGGAGTGGAAGGAGCATTCCGGAGGCACGATTCAGAAGCAGATGCGCGTGCTCGGAGAGTCCGTCGACTGGAAGCGCGAACGCTTCACGATGGACGAAGGGCTCTCGAACGCGGTCAAGGAGGTCTTCGTCAGGCT
>CALBSU010000107.1:2500-5065 GCA_937967285.1 uncultured Acidobacteriota bacterium | reverse complement strand
TTACCCGATTTGATGCCTTTCAAAGAACATTCATCACATTGACTGTGGTGCTGTAGTAGAAAGTAGAAAGTAGAAAGTAGAAAGTAGAAAGTAGGCACGTTTATGCCGGTTCATGGTTGCAAAATTTACACTTCGTCATAAAAATTCTTTCTACTTTCTACTTTCTACTTTTATAGATTATGGACAAACGATTTGACATAGTCGGTATCGGATCGATGGTAGTCGATCTGATCTATCGCACGCCGCGGATCATCGGGAGCGAGGAGAAGATCGCGCTCGACCGGCATGAAACTGGAGAAGCCGTACGGAAGATGGTCGGCGGAGTGACGCTCAACCACCTCTCGTGGGCCGCGTTGCTGGGGCTCAAGGCGGGCATCTTCGGCCGGCAGGGCGACGACGACAACGGTCGCTTCCTGCGGGCGGGCATGGAACGTTACGGAATCGACAGAAACATCACGCTCGACGGATCGGCTTCATCATTCGCGCACCTCTTCGTCGATCCGAACGGAAATCGAGCGATCTACATGTGCCCGGGCGCGACCAGCGAAACTACAGGGGAATATATTCGCACGCACCACGCCGATTACATTCGAAGCGCCCGGCTGCTTTCGACCGAAGTGTCGCAGCTCCCGCTCGATGCCGTGCTGGCGGTGCTCGAGATCGCGGTGGAGTCGAAGATCCCGACCATTCTCGACGTCGACATCCCGCCGAGCGACGCCGTTCGATCGCTCGGCTCGGCGGATGACTTCGAACGCGCCCTGAAATTCGCCAGTTATATCAAGCCGTCGAAGGGCGCCGCCTCGGAGATCACCGGCGAAAGCGACGCTCTGGCGGCAGCCGTCAGCCTGCGAGAGAAGTACGGCGCCCGCGCGGTCATCATCACCGATGGAGCCGGCGGATGCGCTCTGGCGTCCGAGGATCAAACACTTGAAGTGCCCTCTTATCCGATCTCATCACTGGATTCGACGGGAGCCGGCGACGCATTTCTCGGCGGATTGATTGCAGGCTTGCACTATGAAATGGAATGGCCGGACATCCTCAAACTTGCCAATGCCTGCGGAGCTGCCTGCTGCGAGATCACAGGCGCAACGCCCGACACCGAGACCAGCCTTCGGCGGGTTCTCGAACTCTATGACGGCAAACCGCTCGGGATTTCAGTATCCGCACCCGGCACCACACCGGAATCGCCCTACGACGACGCCGTCGCCGCCTTCCTGGCCATTGCCCCGGAAGAACTGGCCTCGCTTGGCGAGCGGATCGGCGATCAGACGGATATCCAGCGCATTGCTGACCTGATCATGAAGGCTGAAGCCGGCGGCGGAAGGGTTCATGTCACGGGCGTCGGCAAACCGGAATACGTCGCGGGTTACATCTCGGCGCTGCTCTCCAGCACGGGCACTCCCGCATACTTCCTGCACGGAACAGAATGCGTCCACGGCAGCGCCGGTCAGGTCGTCAACGGAGACGTCGTCATCGTCATCTCGAACAGCGGCGAGACGGCAGAGATGAAGGGCACGGTCGCCGCCCTCAAGAAACTCGGCGCCCTGATCGTCGGAGTCTCGGGCAAATCCGAATCCTGGCTGGCCCGACAGAGCGACCTTTTCCTCTTCGCTGGCGTGACCCGCGAAGGCAGCCCTCTCAACTTCGAGCCGCGCGCCAGCATCCTGGCCGAAATCTATGTGCTCGCTGCTCTCAGCATCGAACTTCAGTCCCGTAAATGCATCACACGCGCCCAGTACAATTCATGGCACCCGGGTGGAACAATCGGACTCGCGACGAAAGAGTAGAAAGTAGAAAGTAGAAAGTACGCACGGTTACGCCGAAGCTCGGTTGCAAGATTTATAAAAATCTTTCTACTTTTTTACTTTCTACTTTCTACTTTTTACTTTCTACTAATTTGAGGCCTGGGTGACCAGCTCAGCCTCGGCGATAGCCTCTTCCAGAGCGCGCTGTTCGCGTCTGTCCTTCATCTTCGGCGCGAGGGCCTTGAGCTGAGGGAGATGTTTCATTGCCGCTTCCTTGAACTTCTTGACCGCCTTGTCCAGTTCCTTGCTGCGGCTGTCCCGGTTGAGAACGTCATCGAGCTTCTCCTCGGCCTCGAGCAGGATCCTCCGGTAATCGGTCAGCAGCTCGACGTATGAGCCTTCGGGCAGCGGCCCCCAGACCTCCTCTTCCTTTTCCTTCTGTGTGGCCGAGGGATTGGCCAGCACCAGCAGCCTTCGATCGGCGGCCTTGATGAAGACCTCGATCCGCTTGTCGATGATCTGATTCAGTCTGACCATGTCGGCTTCCTGCTCTGTCAGGTGATCGCGCGTCTGCAGGCCTGCCGATGTGACGGAGTACAGAAAGGCAGTCAGAATAATCGACAGCATTTTCAGGGATTCGGACATTGCAATTTACTCCTGATTTTTACGCTTCCCTTTGCCTTCGCGAATCTGACGCTGCAGCGACGGCAGCCGAAGTTTGATCTTTTCGACTTCGAGCTGATTTTCGGGCGCCGCGATGGTCAGGAAATTCTCGTAGGCTTTGAGCGCCTGTTCGTAATCGCCCAGCTTGTCGAAACAG
>CALBSU010000106.1 GCA_937967285.1 uncultured Acidobacteriota bacterium | reverse complement strand
AAACTGGAAACTGGAAACTGGAAACTGGAAACTGGAAACTGGAAACTGGAAACTACCCCTTCATCCCCGCCAGCTTCTCCTTCAACAACGGAACGACCTTCTTATAGTCCTCGACGATGCCGAAGCGGCAGTGTTTGAATATCGGCGCTTCGGCGTCGATATTGATGGCGGCGATCACTTTGGCGTCGGAGATGCCGGCCATGTGCTGGCTGGCTCCGCGGATGGCGACGGCGAGGTAGAGTCCCGGCGCGACCTTCTTTCCGGTCTGTCCGACCTGCCACGATGGCGGGCACCAGCCCGAGTCGCAGGCCGCGCGCGAAGCAGCCACCTGCGCCCCGATCATTCCGGCCAGTTCCTGCAAATCCGCGAAAGGTTCGGGGCCTCCCAGTCCGCGTCCGCCGGAGACGATCACGCGCGCATCCTCGAGCCTCGCCTCGCCCGACTGCTCGCTCTTCCTCTCGACGATTCGAGTAGCCGGGGCCGCCGGCAGTTCCGGCGTGACCTGACGGATTTCGGCAGTCGAACCGGTCTCAGGCGCCGGATCGAAAGCACGCGCTCGCAACCAGAGCACCGCAGGAGACCTTTTGAGAGCGATCGTCGCAACGGCTTTGCCGCCGTAAACGCTGCGCCTGACCCGTACCGCGCCGTCGACGACCGATAATTCGATGCCGTCGCCGGCCGCGCTTCCGCCGAGCCGGTGGGCCAGCCGCGGAACGATCTCCTGGCTCCAGGTGTCGTTTCCGAAGAGCAGAGCAACGGGCGACAGCTCGCGGCAGATCGAGGTCAATGCGGCGAGGAACGTCTCCGGCTGATATTCCGCCAGTTCCGGCTGAGCGGCCACGATCACTTCATCGACCGCCGCCGCAAGCTGCGAATTCATACCGGGATTATCCTGACCGACAACAACGGCGCTCAATCGGGCACCGTATGCCGTTGCCAGTGCCCTCCCCGCGCCGACCACTCCCTGCGCGGCCCGGTCGTATCCGGAATTTGAAAAGAGAATTGTGATTACGTGCATATGAGTAAAAAGTAGAAAGTAGAAAGTAGGAACAAAGATGTGAAAGTAAATATCGGAAAGCAGATCGAAGGAATCGCACTTTCTACCTTTTACTTTCTACTTTTTACTTTCTACTTTCTACTTATAGAGCTTGAATGACCTCAACCATTCTTTTCGCCAGCTGATCGACACGTTCTTCAAGGGTATCGCCCGAGACGAATTCGCAGTTGATCTCCCTGACGGGGATCTCCAAATCGACGATCTCGTAGTAATCTCCGCCGGCGCGAACGGCTGCCGCATCGACGTCTATCTCGTCGAGCGTCCATTTCGTGATCGGCTGACGCGCAGACATCATAATGTCGCGGGTCTTCGGAATGCGCGGGACATTGAATTCATTGTTGGTGACGGTCACGACCAGCGGAGTCGATGCGCTGACCTTCTCGGAGCCGGTATCGGTCTGACGATTGAGGGTCAGTCCGTCCGGGCCGCTCTCGATCCCGTCGACGAACGAGATGGACGGGAAGCCGAGCTCCTCGGCCAGCAGGCCTCCGGTCTGGCCGACGCCCCAGTCGCCCGATTCGCGCCCGACCATGACCAGATCGCAAGAGCCGATCTTTCTGATCGCCGCCGCCAGCGCCTGTGCGACAGCCAGCGGATCCGGATTCGGATGCCCATCGTTGAGCACCAGCACGGCCTCGTCGGCCTTCATCGCCATGGCTTTTCTGAGCGAGTCCTCGCCGCTCTCCGGCGAGAAGACCAGCGCGGTGATCTTTCCTCCAGTCTTCTCGCGCAACTGCAGCGCGGTCTCGAGCGCGTTCTCGCAGAAGATGTTGGTCACCAGAGCGGCGCCGCCCCGTACCGCTTCCTTCTTATCCGAATCGACACGAAAATCCCGCGCAGGCACTTCCGGATCAAGAATCTGTTTCAGACAGACGATGATGTTCACTATATGCCTCAAAAAAAATAGAAAGTAGAAAGTAGAAAGTAAAAAGTAGAAAGTGAAAAGCGATCATCCTCATTCTACTTTTTACTTTCTACTTTCTACTTTTATAATGAATTGAATTTATCCACGTGATCTATCGGTGTCAAGAACACCGACCTCGTATCACAATAATCCAGGGATTTGAAGATGGAAATCATCAGAACGCCTGAAGATAGATTTACAGGTCTGCCCGGATTCCCTTTCGAGCCGCGCTATGTCGAGATCGAT
>CALBSU010000105.1 GCA_937967285.1 uncultured Acidobacteriota bacterium | reverse complement strand
GCCGCCACCTCCTGCCCGGTCTGGGCCGAGATGAGCTGTGCCGCGCGCACCGCCTCGAGGGACGCCTTGTTGATCTTTCCGTCGACATGTTCGATGTATACAAGTATTCCGTTTGCCATAATCTCCTCGCAATCGCGGGTTTCAGAAAACGCGCGCTTCGTTCCTCAGCTTCTCCATCAGTTTCGCAGCGATCTCCGCCGGCGAGCCCTCGATGAACTGCGTCTGCTTGCTCTTCTGCGGCACGTAGACTCGGAGAAATTCCGTCTTCGGTGCGATCGTCGCCCGGTCGATGCCCAGTCCGGCCGCGTCCAGCTTCTTGATCTCCTTCTTCTTGGCCGCCATGATCCCCTTCAGCGTGGCATAGCGCAGCGTGTTGATGCCCGACTGAATCGTCAGCACCGCCGGCGCCGGCATCGTCACCCACTGGAAGAATCCGTTCTCGAGCTCGCGCTTGACCCGCAGCGTCCCGTCCCCGAGCTCGACGTCCATCACGATCGTCGCATGCGGCAGTCCCAGCAGCTCTGCCGTGATGACACCTGTCTGCGCGAACCCGTAATCGTCAGATTGCAGACCGGTCAGCAGCAGGTCGAATCCTTCAGCCTTCGCCGCCGCAGCGATCACCGTCCCGATCCCGTATGCGTCCAGATTGTCGAACGCCGCGTCTTCAAGGTGAATCCCCCGATCCGCGCCGCGCGCCAGCGCTTCCTTGATCACCGACTGCACCCGCGCCGGCCCCAGCGACAGCGCTATCACTTCTCCTCCATGCTTCTCCTTCAACTGCAGCGCCGCCTCAAGCCCGTACGCGTCCGACTCGTTGATCTCATACGTCAGATCGCGATCCTGTATCCAGTTGCCCTGCTCGTTGATCCGCAGGATCGAATCGTTCTTCGGTACCTGCTTCAAACATACTATGATCTTCATATCATCTCCTCTGCCTCTATTTCGTTTTCATCAATCCGTTCCCAAAGCCGTCTGAATGAGCCCTCATTCAGTATATGATTTCATGCCCCGAGAGTGAGGCACAAGAAAGAAAGTAGACGGAGAATCGGGTTGGCCGGCGAAATCCGGCGAACCGCAAGACAGCAATCAGACAGCGATTATGTGGAACAGATAAAGAATTTAAACTTTTAGTCCGGAAGTTTCAACTCAGGACGGGCGATCCTGAATGGATTCGATGGCGTCTTCGAGAGCGGCCTTGATCTGGTCGAGGCATTCACGCGAGAGGGCCTGTCGAAGTTGAGCGAGGGCTCCGGGATTGCCGATCTTGCCGAGAGCGCGGACGGCAGCGGTGCGAGTGCGGATGTCGGCGTCGTTGAGCAGGTCGATGAGGCGGTCGACGATCCGGTCGGCGGCCTTCTCCTTCTGCAGTTCCTTTCCGATGGCGCCGAGATAACCGACGGCGGCGAGTCTGAGCGGAGTTGGGCGCCCGTAAGCGGAGTGTTCGAGGGCGGCATCGACGGCGCGCCTGTCCTTCGCGCGGGCGAGTCCGTGAAAGACCGAGGCTGCGACGACCTCCTGCCATGACCTGAGCGTGAGCGCGCGGTTGAGCGTATCCCATGCCTTGTCGCCGCCCGTTCTGGCCAGCGCGCGGACGGCGGCGACCTGCGCGAAGTAGCTCTGGTCCTTCTCGATCGCCTCGCGGAGCAGATCGGTCCGGCGTTCGAGCGAGGCCTGATCGGTGAAGTTTCCGATCGCCCAGAGACAGGTTCGTCTGACGTGCGGATTCTGTGACGATCCGTATCCGGCGATGAGCGCTTCGAGGGCGCTCTCGGTAGCGATCTCTCCGAGGCTGATTGCGGCCGCCATCCTGACGCCCCGGAAATCGGATCCGCTCAAGGTCCGGCCGAGCGCGGCAACGGTCTCCTCGCCGCTGAAAGCGCCGAGTTCGCGCGCCGCTCGCAGGCGGCTCATCATGTCGTCCGAACGCTCCATCTGCCAGGTCAGTTCCTGTGACGATTTGCGGAAATGGAGCGCCTTGAAGAGCCGCTCACCCTTGTCGAAGAGGACCATCTTCGGTCTCGTCTCGCAGGGAAAGTAGAAGTCCTGCTCCTGTTTTTCGATCGTCACCTGATAGACGGTCCGCCGCTCGGTCTCGATCACGGCGCCGGGTTCGGTCGTGACCAGTTCGATCTCGACCGGAAAGCGGAAGATGCCGACGCCGTCGCCCGTCTCCTGAACCTGCCGGACAGAGATCCGCAACATCCTCTGTTCGCGGTCCCACGCGCTGGTCACTTCCAGTTCCGGATAGCCCGCGCCGTGGAGCCACTGATCGAAGAACCAGTAGAGGTTGCGTCCCGTCGCCTCCTCGATGGCGATCCTGAAATCGGCGGTCTCGGCAACGCCGAACTCGAACTTGTTGAGGTAGTGGCCGAGCACGCGGAAGAACGCCTCGTCCCCCAGCACCCGGCGGAGCATGTCCAGAACGCAGGCGCCTTTCTCGTAGGCATGCCGGTCCATCAGCTCTTCGGAATAACGGTAGCGGTTGTAGACGATCGGCCTGCGATGGCTCGTCAGATCCTCGCGCAGATAGGTCAGGAAGTCCTGAAAGAGCACGAACCGCGCCTCGTCCGCGCCGGCTGTGTGCTCGCGCCAGAGATATTCGGAATAGGTGGCGAAGCTCTCGTTGAGCCAGATCTGCGTCCAGTCCTTGCAGGTGACGAGGTCTCCCCACCACTGATGCGCCAGTTCATGGGCGACGATGTCGTCGTAATTCAGATCGAGACGCGCCCGGTCGTCGAGCAGGCACCGGTCGGTCATCGTCGTCGCCGAAGTGTTCTCCATCGCTCCGAAGAGGAAGTCGTCGACCAGAACCTGCGAGTACTTCGCGTAAGGATAGGCGTAGCCGAACTTCTCCTCGAAGAAGGCGATCATCTTCGGAGTGTTCTCAAACAGCCTGTGACCGTCCAGTTTTCGTTTCTTGTAGACGAAATAATCGACGGGCAGCCCGTCATGGTTCTCCTGGATATGTTCGTACTTTCCGATCACGAGCGAGACGAGGTATGGCGAATGCGGCTGCGACTGGCTCCAGTGGAAGGTTCGCGTCTCGCCGTTCTCGTTGACGCCGATCAGTTCGCCGTTCGAGATTGCCCGCAGATTGCCGCGAACGGTGACGATCATCTCGGACGTCATCTTCTGATTCGTGACGTCGGGGCAGGGGAACCACCAGTGAGAGTCCTCGTTCTCTCCCTGCGACCAGACCTGACGCGGTTTATCCGGATATGCATCATTCGGCCGGATGAAGAAGAGTCCCTTGCGCGGGCTGCAGGCGTAATCGACGGCGACGGTCAGTACTTCGTCGCGCTCGTACGGGCGGTCGAGCTCGATCGTCAGCAGTTCGGGCGTCGTCTCGAAGACCAGCGAAGCGTTGGGCGCGGAGACGGGCCGTGTCAGCCGGCCGGTATCCTGTTTTTCGATGCGGTTGAGCCTGACCCCGCGAATCTCCATCTCGGCGATATCCAGCTCGATCGTATCGAGTCCCGGCTCAAGAGGGCTCAGCGTCCAGCTCGCCGTTCCCGAGACGCCGCCCTGCTCGTAATCGATCGCGATCTCGAGGCGGAGATGGCGCGCCTCGAATCGCCGGTCGGGCGTGTGGCGCTCGCTCCCCTTGACCGGTTCCCGGTCAAGTCGGAACGTCTTCTCGTACAGATCTACCTCGCCCCATTGCCTGGGATCGAGAAATGCCGGATGGATCAGAGGGTCATGAATCTTCATATTCGTCAGAGTAGAAAGTAGAAAGTAAAAAGTAGAAAGGGGCCAAGACACTTCCACTTTCTACTTATTCTCGTACAGATTTACCCCGTCCCATTGCGTGGGATCGAGAAATTCCGGATGGATCAGAGGGTCATGAATCTTCATATTTTTTAGAGTAGAAAGTAGAAAGTAAAAAGTAGAAAGGGGCTAACAGACTTTCACTTTCTACTTTCTACTTTATACTTTCTACTTTATGACCGACAAGACATTTTCACTCTTTCATCACGCCGCGCCGCCGAAGTCCGGGATGGCCGATCGCCCGCCGCTGCTTCTGCTGTTGCACGGTTACGGCAGCAATGAGGACGACCTGTTTTCGCTCTCGCCCTATCTGGACGAGCGGTTTCTGATCGTCAGCGCCCGCGCGCCGGTCGCCCTGGCGCCGATGTCCTATGCCTGGTTCAGCCTCGGATTCACGCCGGAAGGTGTCGTCATCGATGTCGAGGAGGCCGAGTCCAGCCGACAGGCGCTGCGCCGGTTCATCGGCGAGGTGGTCGAATTCTACGGAGTCGATCCCGGAGCCGTCTATCTGATGGGATTCAGTCAGGGCGCGATGATGAGCCTCTCGACCGCGCTGACCTTTCCAGGCACCGCGGCCGGGGTCGTCGCCATGAGCGGCCGCGTTCTGCCTCAGACCGTCGAGCGGGTGGCCGATCCCGACTCCCTGTTCGGTCTGCCGATCTTCGTCGCTCACGGGACGCGCGATGTCGTGCTTCCCATCTCACACGGCCGCGCGACGCGTGATCTGCTGCAGTCGCTGCCCGTCGAGATGGTCTACCGTGAATACCAGATGGGCCATGAAGTCTCCGCCGAAAGCCTCCACGACATCACCGCCTGGCTCCGTGACAGGCTGGACCATGGAGTGCTGCGACAGTAGGCGTCGCTTCAGGTCTTGAGCGGCGCCCGCGGGCGCCGCACTCCATAAAGAAATTCGAGCGCCCGGCCGGCGCGCTCTCCCCATGCCTTCTCGTTGTGCTCTCCGTTTTTGACCTCGAGGAAGTGGAGGTCGTCGGTCAGCCTCCAGCCGGCTTTGACCAGATGATCGCGCATCGACCTGACATAATGCGGCGTGAATTTCCCCTCACGAGTGCCGATGTCGAGCCAGATGCGAGTCGTCGATTTCGCCTTCAATGACCGGATGAATTCGAGGATCATCGTCCGGTTCCACCAGGCCGAAGGCGACATGACCATGAGCCTGCCGAAGACATCCGGACGGCTCAGTCCGAGATAGAACGATACGAGCCCGCCCAGCGACGACCCGCCAAGACCCGTCAAACCCGGATCGCGCAACGTCCTGTATCTCCGGTCGATGAACGGCATGACCTCTTCGATCAGGAACCGGCCGTACCTGTCCGCTCCGCCCCCCATTCTGAGCCGCCCGTCGCGCGCCGGAGTGTACTCCTCGATGCGATGCTCGCCTGTGTTGTTTACGCCGACGATGATCAGCGGCCGGATCCTGCCATCGATGATCAGCCGCTGAGCCGTTTCATCGAGCCCCCATTCGACGCCGCCGAACGCGGTCGCCCGGTCGAAGAGGTTCTGACCGTCCTGCATGTACAGGACCGGATAACGCTCTTCCGGCCTCGATTCGTATCCCGGAGGCAGGTAGACGACAAGCGTCCGTTCATTACTCAGAATGTCCGATTTGAAACCGTGATGGTAGCGGATCTCCCCGGTCAGGGTATGACGCGCCGGCCGGCCGATGGCATCCGTCTCCTCGATGTCTGGTATTTCCGGCACGCTGCGGGACACGACCGGCTCTTCGCCCGCCGACATAAAATCCGAACAATTATCCGGCAAATTTTCTACCTCGTTACTGATCTCAGACGCGGAAACGCGCAAATTTCGAGCATCCGCAGCTTCCAGCGCTTCACCTGGAAGCTGGAAAGATGAATAATACATGTTCGCGTTGTGATTGTCAGGGAACCGCAGTCTGCATCAATCGATCTGGAGATGAACGTTGGCGAGCGAGATCGTTTCACCGGCAGTTAACCGCACTTATAAATATTATGATCTGGTGATGGCCGCTTTCGTCACGGTCCTGCTCTGTTCGGGAGTGATCGGCGTCCAGAAGATCTCCTCGATCGGCCCGTTCCATCTGGGACCGATCGAGATACCGGCCCGCAGCTTCGGGACGGCCATAATTTTCTTCCCGCTCAGTTATCTCTTCGGAGACATCCTGACGGAAGTATATGGATACGCCAGATCCCGCCGCGTCATCTGGGCCGGCTTCGGCGGATTGATCTTCGCGGCCTTCATGAGCTGGATCGTCGTCAGCATGCCGCCGGCGAACGGATGGAACGGCCAGGCCGCCTACGAAATGATCTTTGGCAATACTCCCAGAATCGTCATGGCTTCGCTGCTGGCATTCTGGGGCGGAGAGTTCACCAACTCTTTCGTCCTCGCCAAGATGAAGCTGCTGACCCGCGGCAGATGGCTCTGGTCCCGGACCATCGGATCGACCATCGCCGGCGAAGCGGTAGATTCCGTCATCTTCTATCCGCTCGCTTTCTACGGCGCATGGACCGGCGCCCAGGTCGTCGAGGTCATGATCAGCAACTACCTGCTCAAGGTCGGATGGGAGGCGCTGGCGACTCCGCTCACTTACCGGATCGTCAACTTCCTCAAACGCGCCGAGAGCGAGGACTATTACGATCGGGATACGAACTTCAATCCATTCAGTCTGGAAGTAGAAAGTAGAAAGTAGAAAGTAGAAAGTAGAAAGTAGAAAGTAGAAAGT
>CALBSU010000104.1 GCA_937967285.1 uncultured Acidobacteriota bacterium | reverse complement strand
CGGCCGGTAATCGATGTTCCAGCCCGCGATCGGCGGCTCGATGCCGTTGTCAGGTGGAGTTCCCTCGGGCTTTTTCCAGGGGCCGAGATACTCGAAGGTCACGATCCCGACCGTGGCATAGATCGGAAACCTCGAGTACTTGACCTCGTACTCGAGCTTTTCGCCGACAGGGATCGGAAGCGAGCCCTTGAAGTCGGTCTTCAGCGGAATCAGCGGATACTCGGGCTTCTTGTCGACAGGGGCTTCGACCTTCTTCTCGACCGGCTCCTGAGCGGCGATTCTCGATGCCGTTGCCGCGGGCGCGATGAGCGCCGCCGTAATGATCAATAAAATTGCGAAAAATCGGTTCATATAACAAAGCGGCGCCAGGCCGCCGCACTCCAAATTATAAAGCCTTCACCACCAGTATCGCGATGACGATCGAGAGGCCGATCAGCGCCCGGTATTCGCGGTGATGCAGATACTGGCTCATCTCGAACGTGCGGTCGATCGAGGTCGAGCGCCAGGGAGTCAGCCGCGGAATGAAGAGCGGGACCGCCGAAGCCCATTGTTCATAGCTCTCCGCGAAGAGATTGCGCATATGCACGGCTTCGGCGCGCATGACCGGATAGTAGATGAGCAGGAAGAAACCGACCAGCCACAATCCCACCCAGAGCGTACCGCCGGCGATCGCCATCCCTGCCGCCATCAGAAAGCTGCCGAAATAGAGCGGATTGCGGGTGAAGGCGTAGGGCCCGGAAACCGCCAGTTCGGCATTCTTGCGCAGATGGCCCGAGGCCCAGGCGCGGATAAGTATTCCAATCAAAGCCACCGGAACTCCGACGGCCAGCGACATCCGGGTCGGCTTCGAGACGATGACGAAAAGTATCGCCGTCAGGAACCCGATCGGAACGCGCAGTCGCTGGACCATCGACCTTTCGCCTCGTGCTGCTGTCATACTGTTGATAATGTTCTCCTCTCCTCTGCCTGCAATCTTCTCACAACTCCGTCCCAGACAGTTACGGCCGGGATCTTCATGCACGAAGTGTGGCTGCAGCTTCTCCTGTAACAGTCGGTCCGGCAATCCAGATCGAAACGCTCGACCACGATGTCCCGGTTGCGGAACGGGCCGTTTCGACGCGCGCTGGTCGGGCCGAAGATGGCGACTATCGGCGTTCCGGCTGCCGCCGCCAGATGCATCGGGCCGGTATCTCCGCCGATGAAAAGTTTCGCACCCTTCGCCAGCGCCAGAAATCCCTTGAGCGTCGAATCGACCATTTTAGCAGATGGCGAAATCGTTACTATCTCCCTCGCCAGATCTTCTTCCCCGGGACCATAGGTGACCAGGGAATGGATACCGAAGTGCCTCCACAGGCGATCGGCTATCTCCGCGAAACCGGCCGGCGACCAGAGCTTCGTCGGCCATCCGCCGCCCGGATTCAGGATCGCGTAGGATCCGTCATAACGCTGCGCCAGCTCTCCCGCAAAGTCCACGTCTTCCTTTTCCAGCCGGATCGGGAATTCGTATTCTCCGTCTCTTTGAATGCCGAGGGCGGTCAGAAGTTGCAGGTTTTTTTCGATCACGTGGCCCGTATCGTCGACCGGAACACGTTCGGTCAGCAGAAACGCGCTCTCGGGTTCGCGCAAGGCGGCCTTCTCGAATCCGATCCGGCGGGGAATCCTGCCGATCCACGGGATCATCGCTGATTTGAAAAGTCCCTGAAAGTCCAGGGAGATGTCGAATCCCCTCAGACTTTTAACCGCCGATGCGACCTCTTTCCATGTTTTTTGCTGCCCGAGATGTTTGCGCCAGCCGCGCAGGTCGAGCGTGATCAGTTCGTCGAGGCCGGGATTGCCCTCGAGCAGTCTGGCCGCTCCGCCGCGCTCGACCGCCCAGGCCAGATGTGCTTTCGGCAGGGCGCGGCGCAGTTGCGCCAGCGCCGGCAGCGCATGCACCACGTCTCCGATGGCTCCCAGCCTGACGATCAGTATCCTCATATCCAGATTCCGGAAATCAGCTTCTCCACCTGACAGAGTTTAACTGATTTGCAGCTTTCTGACATCAGGCCGACCGTGACCGATCACCGTCGCCGATTGAAAATTCCTGTATCGGTGGCTTATCCTGTCAATTTGATCGGCGAGGTAAATATTCCACCATCAGGAGACATTCACAGATATGACGGAGAAGAAGAGGATAACAGTAGCCTACGGCGACGGCATCGGCCCTGAGATCACCGCCGCGACTATGCGAATAATCGAGGCCGCGGGTACGCCGCTCGACCACGATCTGATCGAGGTCGGCGAGAGCGTCTACAAGAAAGGCATCCAGTCTGGGATTCCCGACGAGGCGTGGGACATCATCAGAAGGAACAAGGTCTTGCTCAAGGGGCCGATCACCACTCCGCAGGGCGGGGGATTCAAAAGCGTCAACGTGACGATCCGCAAGACGCTCGGATTGTTCGCCAATGTCAGGCAGTGCAAGGCTTATACTCCCTACGTCGCCTCGACCCATCCCGGCATCAATCTGATCATCATCCGCGAGAACGAAGAGGACCTCTACGCCGGCATCGAGCATCAGCAATCGGACGAGGTGACCCAGGTGCTCAAGCTGATCACCCGGCCCGGTTCCGAGAGCATCATCCGCTACGCCTTCGAGTACGCTCGCGCCTACGGTCGCCACAAGGTCACCTGCATGACCAAGGACAACATCATGAAGCTGACCGACGGGCTCTTCCACAAGATCTTCAACGAGGTCGCGGCCGAGTATCCCGATATCACCAGCAACCACCAGATCATCGATATCGGCGCAGCCCGCGTGGCCGCGCAGCCCGAAACGCTCGATGTCGTCGTGACTCTCAACCTCTACGGCGACATCCTCTCCGACATCGCCGCCCAGGTTGCCGGATCGGTCGGTCTGGCGGGATCGGCCAATGTCGGGCGCGATGCCGCCATGTTCGAGGCCATCCACGGTTCAGCTCCCGACATCGCCGGCAAGGACATCGCCAATCCATCGGGCATCCTCGTCGCCGCCACGCAGATGCTGGTCCACATCGGCCTGCCGGAATACGCCGAGAAGATCAAGAACGCATGGCTCTGCACCCTCGAGGACGGCATCCATACCGTCGACATCTACCGCGAAGGTCTCAGCCAGCACGAGGTCGGAACCACCGCCTTCGCCGACGCCGTCATCGAACGGCTCGGCCGCAAGCCGCGCCAGCTCGATCCGGTCGAATACAAGGGCGGCGGAATCCACTTCGATCTGAAACCCCAGGTCGCGAAAAAGAAGGAATTGACCGGCATCGACGTCTTCATTAACTGGGCCGAGGGCGATCGCGACCCGGAAGTCATCGGAGGCGCCCTCGAAAAGATCAGTGCCGGCGGCCTGAAACTCAAGATGATCACCAACCGCGGCGTCAAGGTCTTCCCCGGAGGCTTCCCCGAAACCTTCAAGACCGATCACTGGCGCTGCCGCTTCGTCTCACAGGCTTCCGCAACCTTCGACGATGTCCTGAATCTGTTGCAGCAGATCCATCAGGCGGGCTTCGATGTCATCAAGACCGAACACCTCTACACGTTCGATGGTGAACGCGCCTACTCGCTCGGTCAGGGCGAGTAACTGGTACGTGTAAAAACATGCCTGGCCGCAGCTTAACTTCAAGCTGTGGCCAGGCATTGGATAATAATTTGTCTGAAAATTTCTCTTGACAGCCCCCCCCCCCTATTTGACTATTATCCGTGATAAGCCCTGAAAATGAATGATTGAACAATAATCAGCCTGTCTCAGCTCTTTTTATCAGTCATTATTA
>CALBSU010000103.1 GCA_937967285.1 uncultured Acidobacteriota bacterium | reverse complement strand
CACGGGCGCCGCACTCCGAAATGCCGCGGACCAGCCGGCCGACGCCTTCAGCCACTGTCCTGGGGCTCAGCGCGCCGAATGCCACGCGGAGATAGCAGCCTTCCTTCATCCCGAAAGCGTCTCCGGGAATGGCCGCGACTCGATGGTCCCTGATCAGTCTTTCGACCAGCTCGAGCGGCGTCAGGTCCGTATCTATCTTCAGGAAGAAATAGAAGGCGCCGTCCGAGTCCGGGATCAGGCAGCTATCTCCGAGGACGCTCAACTCACGCCCGACCATGTCGCGAACTTCCGCCAGACGCTCAACATAATGATCGCAATAGGCGCGTCCGACGGTCATCGCGCCGGCGGCGGCGAACTGCGAGACGACCGGCGGGCAGATCAGGATGGTGTCCTGAATCTTGTTGACAGCCTGGAAAAGATGATCGGGTATCACCATGTATCCGATCCTCCAACTGGCGAAACCGTAGGATTTCGAGAGCGAGAAGAGCGAGATGGTGTGATCGTGGCTCCCGGCTATCGATCCGGGAGAGAAATGCCGGGCGTCGCCATAGGTGAAATATTCGTACGCCTCATCATTAATATGATAGATGCCGCGACGGCGGCACAGTTCGTTGACCTGGCGCAGGGTCTCTTCGGGATAGACGGCTCCGGTCGGATTGTTGGGCGAGATGGTGACGACCGCGCGGGTCCGGTCCGTGATCGCCTGTTCGATCAGACGTGGCTGCAACTGGTACCGGTCGTCGGTCGGGACCAGCACCGGCCGGCAGCCGGCCATGACGATCGCCATCTCGTGATTGAAATAGTACGGCAGGTTTAGAATGATCTCGTCCCCCGGATCGGCGATCGCCAGCAAAGCGTTGATGAAAGCATCGTTGCCTCCGGCTGTGACGACAACCCGTCCGCTCTCCGGATCAATACCGTTATCGGTTTTCAGCTTGGACGAGATGACGTCGAGCAGTTCCGGTACGCCGTGGACCGCCTGGTACTTGTGGAGTTCGGGACGGGCAAGGAGATCATTGATCCGATCGAAGGACTCAGGCGGCGGAGGATACGAGACGACTCCCTGACCGAGCGAGATCGTTCCGGGATGCCGGCGGATCAGCTCTCCGACAACCGGGATGACCGGCGACTGGACCTCTGCTATGCGTCTCGATTCCATATGTCAGGCGCATGGAGTACCGCATTTATGCGGGTTTTACCTCCGATTCACGTTTATTGGAATGAAAAACCCGCATATCTGCGGTACTCCTTACTTTCCCTGCATCGCCTCCCATGCCTTGACGTATTTCGCCGTCTTCGGATTGGCGGTGTTCCATTTCGGTGACTCGACGTTGTTGGCGATGGTGACGAGCGACAGGCCGATCATCCGGTTGACTCGGGCCATATTCTCGTAGTCGATCTTGTCCCAGTGGTCGCCCGGCTGGTGGTAATCGGGATAGATGAAGGCGACGCAGAGCGTGTGAGCAGGAACGCCCTGATCGGCGAGCGCCTGGTTATCGCTCCGACCGAAGAAGGCGTCGCTGTTCTGCTCATGCTTGTAGACATTGATGCCGGTCTTCTCGCCGGCGGCCTTGAAGATCGGTCCCATGTCCGTGAAGTCGAATCCGGTCATCGAGGCGTTGTTGATCTGCGGTCCTTCGGTGCTGTCCGTTCTTCCGACCTGTTCGAGATTGACCATGGCAACCGTCTTGTTGAGCGGGAAGACGGGGTGCGCGCCGTAGAATCTCGATCCGAGCAGCCCCTTCTCTTCCCCGAACCAGGTGATGAAGACGATCGAGCGTTTCGGTCGCTGTTTGAGAGTCGCAAGCGCCGATGCGAGTTCGATCACCGATACCGTCCCGCTGCCGTCGTCGTTGGCGCCGTTGTAGATTTTATCGCCGGCTGCGGTCGGGACCACGCCGACGTGATCGTAATGGGCCGAGACGATGACGCAGGTGTCCTTGAGCTGCGGATCGG
>CALBSU010000102.1 GCA_937967285.1 uncultured Acidobacteriota bacterium | reverse complement strand
GGCAGCCGGATGCTGCTGCCGACATCGAACCTGTCGAGGGATACTCTCAAGCCGGCGCTCGCCAGAATCGGCGTCGAGGTCGATGTCGTCGAGGCTTACCGAACCGTCATGCCCGGTACGAGCGCGACCGAAGCAGCCCGATTGATCCAGGAGGGCGATTACATCGTCTTCACCAGCCCCTCGACGGTCGCCAATCTGGCGGCGATCCTCGATACGAACGATCTCTCAATATTCCTCACGCGGACGGCCGTCGTCTGCATCGGCCCTGTCACCGCCGAAACGGCAAGGGAATACGGGCTTCAGGTCGCGATCGAACCTGACGACCATTCAAGCCGCGGCATTATCGATGGAATTCTGAAGAATCGGCGGGAGAATGCCTGAGGGCCCGTTTGACGGGCCCTCGAAACGGTCTCACTTGACGAGGCGAAAGATTAACGGATAGCGGTAGTAGACGCCCTCGTTCGATTTGATCGTTGCAATGATCCCAAAGATCAGCCAGAAGAGCCCCACCACCGGCAATGCCAGGATTCCGATCAGGACGATCATCAGCACAAACGCGATCACGAAATAGACTGTAGTGCTGATCTGAAAATTGAGCGCTTCCTTGCCCTGATCGTTGACGAACTGCGACTGGTCCTTCTTCAACAGCCAGATGACGAGCGGCGCGATGATGTTGACAGGCGGGATGAGCCCGCCCAGCAGCCCGGTCAGATGGCAGAGCATGGCCTGGGTCCGTTCATCCTGTGATGGCATATGCATAAGCTGTTCTCCTCAAGTTTCAGACCGTTGATAGTTGATGCACGAGCATTGTAAGTATGATCAATAGTCCGTCTTCTTGCAATATTTCTCCGTCCGTCATCCGGCATCCCGATATACTGGCAAGGCGCGGAGATGATTGTTAAACTTCAAAGTCTATGGATAAAGCGAGAGTCTTAATAGTTGACGATGAACAGGCGGCCCGCGTCGGGCTGAGCGAGATAGTCACCGCCTGGGGATACGAGACGCAGACGGCCGGCGACGGGCTGGAAGCCCTCGAGATCGCCAATGAGTTCAATCCGACGGCGGTCATCACCGACGTGCTCATGCCGCGACTGGACGGCTTCGGACTGCTCAACAAACTCAACGACCTCTACCCCGACACTGCGGTGATCCTGCTGACCGGTCAGGGCAGCATCGAGGACGCCGTCCGCGCGGTCAAGGAAGAAGGCGCCTTCTACTATTTCGAAAAGCCGATCAACACCCGGCAGTTGAGCGTCGTCCTGCAGCGCGCGATCGAACAGGCCGCAACGCGGCATGAAAATATCAGGCTCCGCCGCCAGCTCGGCGAATACGGCGTCTTCGGCAAGATGATCGGGAACTCCCACGCCATGCGGCAGATCTACACCGTCATCGAACAGGTCGCGACATCGGCCGTCTCGGTGCTGATCACAGGGGAATCCGGAACCGGCAAGGAGGTCGTCGCGCAGTCGATCCATCAGTTGAGCCCGCGAGCCTCCCGGCCCTTCGTGGCGGTCAACTGTTCGGCGATCCCCGAATCGCTCATGGAGTCAGAACTCTTCGGCCACGAACGCGGAGCCTTCACCGGCGCCATCGCGCGTCGCGAGGGCTGCTTCGAGCTGGCCAACACCGGCACGCTCTTCCTCGACGAGATCGCGGAGATGCCGGTCATGCTCCAGGCCAAGCTGCTGCGCGTTCTCGAGGACCGCAAGGTCCGCCGTCTCGGCAGCCCGAAAGAGGTCCCGGTCGATGTCCGCGTGCTGGCCGCCACCAACAAGGACCCGATCGAGGCCGTCCGCCGCGGAGAACTTCGCGAAGACCTCCTCTACCGGCTCAACGTCATCCACATCAAACTTCCGCCGCTGCGTGAACGCCGCGAGGATATCCCTCTGCTGACAGAGTTCATGATCAAGGAGCTGAGCAATCGCCACCAGCGCCCCGCCCGGCTCATCTCGACCGAAGTGCTCGAACTCTTCGCACGCCACTCATGGCCGGGCAACGTCCGCGAACTGCGCAACGTCGTCGAACACGCCATCGTCGTCTGCGAGGGCCAGCGCATCGAAAAACAGCACCTCCCGCCGCAGATGTTCGATGGCCGCACCTTCAAGAACGAGGATACGATCAGCCTCCC
>CALBSU010000101.1 GCA_937967285.1 uncultured Acidobacteriota bacterium | reverse complement strand
TGGTGGTCGTCTATCTGGAGGTCGCCGCGGCAGGCGATCTCGAGGTCGAACAGACCGTGACGCGCGAACAGATCGAGCATGTGGTCGAGGAACGGGACTCCGGTGTCGATGGCGCTCCGTCCCGTGCCGTCGAGATCCAGCCTGACGGTGATATCGGTCTCTCTTGTTTTTCGGGCGATCTCAGCCGTGCGCCGGTTCATTTCGATTCCTCCGCGTAGATTTCCAGCATCGCCTCGATCAGCCTGTCGTTCTCTTCCGGCGTTCCGACGCTGATTCTGAGGCAGTTGTCGAGCAGCGGGGCTTTGCTGACATCCCTGACCAGAATGTCCCGGCTGACCAGCCTGTCGAAAACCTCGCCGGCCGGGCGCGAATTCCTGATGATGAAGAAGTTGGCGGAAGTCGGAAAGACCGTGATCCCGTCGATAGCTTGCAGCGCCGAGGCAAGTCGATCGCGTTCCGCCAGGATGGCTTTGACAAGCGGATCGAGCAGATCCATGTGTTCCAGCGCGACCTCCGCGGTCATCATCGAAAAGAAGTTGAGGCTGTAGGGCATCTTGGCCTTCGAGAACTCACGGATCAGCTCGGGCGAAGCGAGGCAGTATCCGACTCTCAGCCCGCCCATCGCCATGGCCTTCGAGAACGTTCTCAGGATGACCAGATTGTCGTGTTCCCTGAGGAGCGGCACGAAATCCTCGCCGCCGAACTCTTCGTATGCCTGATCGACCACGATCAGCCCCTCCGAGGTCCGGAGCAGCGTGACGAGATCGCGTTTCGAGATCGTACAGCCGGTCGGATTGTTCGGCGAACAGATGATCGCCAGATGCGCCTTGCTGGTCACGATCCGGCTCGCCAGCCGTGGAATGTTGAATGTCAGCTCAGGGTTGAGCGGCGCGGGGACGATCTCTCCGCCGGCCACGCGGACCACCTGCTGATAGACCGAGAAGGTCGGTTCGGGCAGCACCACGCGAACGCCGTTTTCGACGACGGAATAGACCACCGACTGGATCATCTCGTTCGAACCGTTGCCGGCCATCACGCCGTCAGCCCGCCAGCCCGAATGCGCGGCCAGTTTCTCGAGCAGCGAGGTCGGGACGAACTCCGGATAACGTGCCCAGTCCGTCTGAGCGGCGCGCCGCAATACCTCATCCCTGATCGCGGCCGGCATGCCGAACGGATTCTCGTTCTGATTGATCTTGATCCGTGTCTCGATCGGCTTGAGCGTGTACGCGGTGATGTCGCGGACGTTCTGCCTGATCTTTTCGATCGCTGATGACATCTCCTGACTCTTTCCTATTCGTAACGGATGGTGGCCGCGCGCGCGTGCGCATCGAATCCTTCGGCGAGGGCGAGCCTCTCGATCAGCGTCGCCGTCCGCATCAGTTCCTCGCGCGTGTAGCGGACGATGCTGGTCCGTTTCAGAAAATCATACACGCCGAGCGCCGATGAAAAACGCGCGGTTCCCCCTGTCGGCAGCACGTGATTGGTGCCGGCGAAGTAATCGCCGACCGATTCGGGCGAATACGGGCCGATGAAGATCGCGCCGGCATTCGAGATCAGCGCGGCGGCCGCCTCGCTGTCGGCCGTCATGACCTCGACGTGTTCCGGCGCCAGCCGGTTGGCCAGTTCGCATGCCGCCTCGATCGTTTCGACCACGATCAGCGCGCCGAAATCCGCCAGCGACTTCTCGATGATTCCCCGACGCGAGAGTCGTGCCGTCTGCTCCTGAAGTTCGTATTGGACAGCTTTTGCCAGCTCCTCGCTGGTCGTGATCAGAATCGCCGCGGCGTCCTCTGAGTGTTCCGCCTGCGAGAGCAGGTCGGCCGCAACGTAATCCGGCCTCGCCGTCTCGTCCGCCACCACGACGATCTCGCTCGGCCCGGCGATCGAATCGATGTCGACCGCGCCGTAGACCAGCTTCTTGGCTGCCGCCACGTACTGGTTTCCGGGGCCGACGATCTTGTCGACCCGAGGGATCGATTCCGTGCCGCAGGCCAGCGCCGCCACAGCCTGGGCGCCCCCGACGAGGTAGACCTCGAAGAGTTCGAGCTCGCGCAGGACGGCGGCTACTACCGGATTCTGTGCGAACTGCGACGGAGGCGTGACGACCACGATCCGCGAGACGCCGGCCACCTGCGCGGGTATCGCATTCATCATCACCGTCGAGGGATACGCGGCGCTTCCGCCCGGCACATAAAGGCCGACGATCTGCAGCGGACGCACGCGCTGTCCGAGCCTGACGCCGTTGGCGACCTCGATCTCCCAGTCCAGCGACATCTGCTTTTCGTGATAGTACCGGATGTTGGCGATCGCCTCGCGCATGGCCGCGATCAGATCGTCGTCGACCTGGGAGGCGAGCGATTCGATCAGTTCGCGGCTCGCTCGGATGGTCTTCGGATCGAGATCGACCTGATCGAACTTCGACGTGTATTCGAGCAGCGCCTCGTCGCCCCGCAGAGTCACGTCCCGGACGATCGCCTCGACACGGGTCATTATCCCGGCATTCAGGCCGGCATGGCGGCCCAGTATGTTCTGCAGCTTCTCAGCGCGATCGAGCTGTGAAATATCCAGTTTGATTATTTCGATCATGGTTTCTTGAATCCCAGGGTTCTTGTGCGCTCTCCAGCGGGTATTCCGAAAAACGCGTCCGTCCGGGATCAGATCGGGGCGGAACCTCGTCTTTTGAGAATAAGACTGGAAACTGGAAACTTGTAACTGGAAACTACTCCTGCAACACCTTTGCCAGCTCGCCGACGAGATCCCGAACGACGGAGCGCTTGAGATGGAAGCTGGCGCGGTTGACGATCAGCCGGCCGGTCGATTCGGTGATGACATCGATCACCTCGAGGCCGTTCTCCTTGAGCGTGCGTCCGGTTTCGACCAGATCGACGATCCGGTCTGAAAGCCCGAGCACAGGGGCCAGTTCGACCGAGCCCGAGAGCGTGACGACCTCGATCGGGATGCCGCGCTCGTGAAAATAGGATGTCGCAATCCGCGGGTATTTTGTCGCGACGCGGACGGTCGCCAGCAGATTGTAGTCCTGGCCGACGACCTCGCGGCGACCCGCGACGGCGATGTTGCACCTTCCGATCAGCAGGTCGAGCGGCTCGTGCACGTCGGCGCTCGCTTCGAGCAGGACGTCGAGCCCGCAGACCCCCGCGTCCGCCACGCCGTATTCGACGTAGGTCGGCACATCGGTCGGCTTGACGAATATGAAGTTGAAGCGGCCGTCGCCCGACTTGACCAGCAGCCGGCGGGAATGCAGGTCCGCTTCATCGACCGTGATTCCGGCGCGAGCGAATATCTCGAGCGCGTCATCCTGCATGCGCCCCTTCGAGAGCGCGATCGTGAGTTGCTTATCCTCGGCCACAGATCTTCACCTTCTCATCATCGGCCCGTCTCTTCCGGGCCTCACTGAATGCTTTTGTCGGATCGTCGTCGCAGGCGATCTGCCGGGAGTCTCCGGCCGCCGGCGCGGGGCGCTTCGCGACTGCCAGGGCTCCCGCGATCCCGTCCAGTGAGAACGAGAATCCCACCGCGGGCTCGGGGTCGCCGAAACTGCCGATCAGTTCGTCGTACCGGCCGCCGCTTCCGATCTCGACGCCCCAGTCCGGGACGAAGACCTTGAAGACGAGACCGGTGTAATACTTCTGGCTCCCAGTATCGCCGAGGTCGATGTCGAAGTTGTCACGCAGCCCCAGTTCGGTCAGCGTCGAATAGATCCGCGACAGATGATCGATCGCCGCCCTCGACCTCTCGTTGATCAGGATCTCGCGGGCGTTAGAGATCGCATCCTCCTTGCCGGCGGTCTGGGTCAGCCGGCAGAAACCGCTGCGGCGCGACGGTTCGATGTCGGGCGCGGCCCGTTCCAGAAAATCCTCGAGCGCATGACTGTTTCGCCGATCGATCAGCGATCTGAGTATGCCCCGTTCGCGCTCATCCAGCTTCAGGAATTCCGCCACGCCGTTGAAGAAATCGACGTGCGACAGTGCGATTCTGAAATTCCGGAGTCCGAGACCGGCGAGAACCTCCGCCGCCACCAGCAGAACCTCGATGTCGGCGATGATGCTCGGCTCGCCGATGTGCTCGACACCGATCTGATGGAACTCCCGGACCGCCCGCTCGGCCGGATCGTCGTACCGGAAGACCTCGCCCGAATAGCAGAGCCGGATCGGACGCTGCTTGGACTTGAACCGCGTCGCCACAGTCCGCGCCACCAGCGATGTCAGCTCGGGCCGGAGCGCAAGCAGCGCTCCCTCGCGATCCACGAACCGATAGGTGTGCGACGCCTTCTGCTCGCCCATCCCGCGCGCGAAAAGCTCCTGGTAATCGAAGATCGGCAGGATGATCTCGTCGTATGACCAGCCGGAGAAGACCCGCATGGCCTGCTGTTCGATGTGCCGGCGCAGCCTCACCTCATCGTCGAAGAAGTACTGTACGCCTGCCGGAATCTTTGTGATCGTCGTCATAAAACTATCTTCTATTCAATCACCCGCCCGCGATTGTCGACCGCGACCTCTAGCCAGCGCGCCTCGACGCCGTGCTTTTTCATTCTCCCGACCATCTCGCGTCCGACATTTTCGCCGTTATCGCGGACGAATGCGATCATGGTCGATCCCGCGCCGCTGATGGCCGTGCCGAGAAGTCCCGGATACCTGTCGATCTCGTCGTTGAGCGCGAGAACATCGCTCAGACCCGGGGCGAGCGGCGCGCGGTATGGCTGGTGCAGCCTGTCCCTGAGCGCCTCGGCCAGCAGATCGAATCGCCCCGCGGCCAGCGCCGCCTGCAGCAGCGCGGCGCGCTGAACATTGTATATGGCGTCGTGCCGGGTCACCATCTGCGGCAGGATCGCGCGCATCCGCGAGGTCTCCATCTCGAAGTCCGGCACGCAGATCACGACCCTCACCTCGTCCGGCCAGGGGCGCCTGACCGCCAGCAGCGATCTTCGCTCGGTCCCGGAGAAGTCGACGTACTCCTTGACCACCGCGACCACCATTCCGCCGAGCGTGCTCGGCGCCAGATTGTCGCCATGCCCCTCGAACTGGAGCGCGTATTTGAAGAATTCGCTCTCAGCCAGCCTCTCGCCGCTCAGCGCCTCGTAGACGGAGATGCCCGCGATGATCGCCGAGCTGCTGCTGCCAAGGCCGCGCGAGAGCGGAATCTGACTGTCGATCCGAAGCCTCGCGCCGCTCAGCGGACGGTTTCTTTCGGCCGCAACATAGCGTGCCGCCCGGATGATCAGATTATTCTCGTCGCGGGGCACCTTGTCCGCCCCCTCGCCCGTCGGGACGATCTCGAAGCCATGGCTCCGCGGCTCGACCTCCAGATCGAGATAGAGCGACAGCGCCAGACCGCAGGTGTCGAAGCTCGCTCCCAGATTAGATGTCGATGCGGGGACCGTTATCCGGTGGGTTGTCATTCAGGGATCAGATTCCTTCCTGATTTATTCAGCGGGGTTCCGTGTCTCAGGCTCCGATGTATCTCGCGTACAACGAACGGGCGAGATTGGGATCGTCCGTTCCTTTGATGATGCTGCGCGCGTCGGGGAAGACTGTGATCTCCTGTTCGCCGATCCGGAACTTCAGCAAATAGCGATTGTAACTCACTTCGCAGATATCTCGCAGCTGGGATGCCAGATCGTCGAAATCGACGCTCACCCCGCCGGCCGGAGTGATCTGGACCGCGTTCCGGCCGCAGAGCGTGGTGGCCAGCTGGCCTCCCGATGCGTTGAGCGAATCGTAAATGCCCCGGATGCAGGTCCGGCAGTCGGACTGCGCCCTCAGCCCCTCGATTCCGAGCCGGGCATGCCTGTTCTCCCAGAGATCGATCTGAATCAGCGAGCCGTGCAGGAGTTCGGTCTTTCCGGTCAGAATCTTGATCGCTTCGGTCACCTGATAGGCCGAGACAGCCGCGATCGCCGGCAGTATGACGCCGGCCGTGTCGCAGGTCGGAGCCGTCCCGGGCGCGGGCATCTCCGGAAAGACGCAGCGCAGGCAGGGCGTCCGGCCCGGCAGAACGCTCATCTGGACGCCGTATGCCCCGATCACCGCACCGTATACCCACGGGATTCCGAGTTTGACCGCGACGTCGTTGATCAGATATCGAACCTCGAAGTTGTCCGTTCCGTCGAGGATCAGATCGACTCCTCGAACCAGCTCTTCGATGTTCGAATAGTTGACGTCCTTGACGACGGGCTCGATCTCCACTTCCGAGTTGATGCGCGCGATCCGCTCGGCCGCCGCGACGGCCTTGGGCAGCCGTTCCGCGACGTGCCGCTCCTCGAACATGACCTGTCGCTGGAGGTTCGACTCCTCGATGAAGTCGCGGTCGATCAGCCGCATCCAGCCGACCCCGGCCCTCGAAAGCATCTCCGCATGCATCGCGCCGAGCGCGCCGCAACCGATGATCGCGACGCGACTCCGCGCGAGTTTCTGTTGACCGTCCCGGCCGATGCCCTGGAAAAGCGTCTGCCGGGAATATCTGTCAGGGTTCATTTGAAGTTCTATCTGGTAGTTCGGATCAGCAGCTCGGTTCCGGATTCGAGTTTCACCTTCTTGCTTCCGCGGATGTAGGAACCGCCGGCGCCGGCCGCGGCTCCGACCGCTGCCCCGATGGCCGCTCCCTTGCCTCCGCCCGCGATGGCGCCGATGACCGCGCCGAGCGCGGCCCCACCGCCGGTCGCCACGGCCGTCTCCTTGCCCTTGCTGCCGCTGCGAACGTTGCCCTCCTCGTCGACCTTGCCGGCATCCTCGCCGTAGATCTCAATGACCTGGGCCGCTAAGTTGAGCGTCTCGCCGTTGACCAGCCTGATCCTGTCGAAGCTCAGCACCAGCTCCGTCTGCCCCTTGAGCTTGCCCGATTTGTCGACGCGCGAGATGTGCCCCTCGACCGTCGCGTCTGCATAGCGGTCGGGTTTCATGACGATGGCGGTGAACTTGTCGCCGTCCTGGGATTTCTTGGTGTCGATCTCGTCATCCAGACGGATGCGCAGGTCTGTTCCCCGCGGTATGACTGTCGCACGGCGCGTCGTCCTGGTCGTAGTCCGCGTCGAACGCTTTTTGGTCTGCGCCTCGGCATCTATTAATAATGTCCCGCACAGCGACGCCAGAGCCAGCGCGACAAAGCTGAGGCGCATGGCCTGAATTAAATGTCTCTGGTTATGCAGCATGGTTTCTCTCCTTTTAAACGATCGGCATGTTCTGGAAATTTCCGGTCTGGGGGAACGTTAAGACCCAGATTAGCAGACATTCGACGGGCTGAAAAGGTGATCCATATTGAGGATAGCCGGCCTCTCCGGCTTTACTTAGCTGTGCACGGTTTTTATAATCTCGGCTCGTAAGTACACAGACCGATATCCAATATTTATGCTTAAAAAACTCTTCGCGCCGGAAAATCTTCTCAACTGGCTGCTCATCTTCGTTCCCGTGGCGGTGGTCCTGGAACTGATGCATGCCAGTCCGATCGCCATCTTCGCCGCTTCCGCCATTTCGATCGTCCCGCTCGCGGGATGGATGGGGCGCGCCACGGAGCATCTGGCTGAAAAGCTGGGGGAGGGAATCGGAGGGCTGCTCAACGCCACATTCGGCAATGCCGCCGAGCTGATCATCGCGCTGATGGCGATGCGGAGAGGGCTGTTCGACGTCGTCAAGGCATCGATCACCGGTTCGATCATCGGCAATATCCTGCTCGTCCTCGGGCTGAGCATTCTTCTCGGCGGGCTCAAATATCCGCGCCAGGTCTTCAACAAAACCGCCGCTTCGCTCGGCTCGACGCTCCTTGGCTTGTCCGCCATCGCGCTGCTGATGCCGGCCGTCTTTCACATCATCGTCGTCGGCAAACCGAACGTCCGCGAGCAGGACCTGAGCCTCGAAATCGCAATCGTCCTCTTTATCACCTACATCCTGAGCCTGATCTTCACGCTCAAGACCCATACGCATCTCTATTCAGGCAGCCTCGAGCACAGCGGAGAAGCTCACGGCGGCGGCGGACAGGGCTGGAGCCGCGGCAAATCGCTGCTCGTTCTGCTGATCGCCACCTCGATGGTCGCCCTGATGAGCGAGTTTCTGGTCGGCGCGGTCGATGAGGCGTCGAAGGCGCTCGGTCTGACCGAGGTCTTCGTCGGCGTGATTCTTGTCGCCATCATCGGCAATGCCGCGGAGCATTCCACCGCCATTCTGGTGGCCCTCAAGAACAAGATGGACCTCGCGCTCAACATCGCCATCGGGTCGAGTATGCAGATTGCCCTCTTCGTCGCCCCGGTCCTGGTCTTCGCCAGCTATCTATTCGGGACGCCGATGAACCTTCTCTTCACTCCGCTGGAGGTGATCACGATTGCCGTTTCGGTGGCGATCGTCGCGCTGATCTCTCAGGATGGCGAGTCTAACTGGATGGAAGGCGCACTGCTGCTCTCAGTCTATGCGATTCTCGGAATAACCTTCTACTGGCTGCCGATCTGACGGGTTCATCTTTCGCGCCGGGCATGAGCCTGATGAAGTTCGCTCCAGACGATCTTCTCGACATCGCCGGCACGCGACTCGAGTCGTCTCAGCAGTTCGTCACGTTCAGAGAGCCGCGCGCGAAAATCGGTTCCGATCGATTCCAGTCCCCGCTTGCGGTTCCGGTCCAGCAGCATCTCATTGGTCCGGTCGACCAGATCGATCACGGACCTTCCAAGCGCATGGTCGCTCAGAATGTGAACCGCATGCGACATCTCATGTCCCAGCACCTCGGCGTACCGCTCTACCCGTCCAAGCCCCTCAAAGGGAATCAGACCGTTTCTCAACCTGTTCCGGTCGGCCACGATTGCCTGGTCGATATTTGAAAGATTGAGCCTGATCACCCCGACATGACGGCCGCCTTTGGGATCGAACTTCCTGAGCGCGAAACTTCCCGCTACGTTGATCGCCCCGCGCCGCTTTCTCATGTCGATATAGATCGTGTGCCCGCTGCCTTCCAGCCACTCCCAGAGCCGCTTCAATGTCGGATGGACCGGGCGCCCCTCCTCATCCTCGAGCCGGATCAAATCGACTATCTCCTGCCATTGCTGCCGCTCGCGTCGATTACCGGTCAGAGGTATTATGCCTCCAGCCTCCTCAACCCGTTTCTGCACATCCTGGCCCCCGGCCTCTGTCCCGCTGAATCCAAGCATCATCAATGATGTCAATAATATACACATCCTGCTGCTGACCTTCATGCGGCCTCCGCCTGCTGCCTGTTTGTCTGCTTCTTGTTTTCCCGGTCCGGGAGGTGTCTGCTCTCTTTACAGAGACTTGTATAAAATACAGTAAGTCTTTACTAATTACAAAATTAAATCTTAAAAAATTGGAAATTATAAAGATTTGTGGATTTGCGGGAATGCTGCGGGGCAGGGAACCGATCAGGGATAAGTTGGCGATTTGGAAAAAAGTGCCGTAAAAGGAGAGAGGCTCAAAGGTGCCTCACTCACCTTTGAGCCTTTTGATGCGATACTCACTAAAAATGTCGGGTGATCTTTTTAAAGCTCCTCGGATAGCCTCACTCTATCCGGAATCTCCGCTCGGCTTTTAACCTCGCTTTGATCACCGTTCTTGCACCCTTACACGCACCAGGCAATGGAAAGTTCCACGGATTTCGAATATTTTTCCGGAAAAATTCAAAAAGAGATCTGTTTTTATTCAAGTTGTTTGTTATCAATAGTTTGCAGCCAGAGGCCGGCCGGTTTTTTTATCGCAGAGGGGCAGAGGAGGGCAGATATTGTTAAGAATTTGGAGGAAAGAAGAAATCGTACAGGATTAACAAGATGAAACCTTAAAATGAGCTCGAATATAAGTCGAAGTCCATTTGCCAGGGAATACGGGCCTGAA
>CALBSU010000100.1 GCA_937967285.1 uncultured Acidobacteriota bacterium | reverse complement strand
CAAATATTATTCCCGCGCCCGGGATGTCAAGGCGGCTCAAACAAAGCGTGCCGTTATCCAGCACTTTTCTTGAACTTATCAACTCCCACTCTCATAACATTGACTTGGAATTAGCATTGAGATAGATTGGCCCGCGTAATTAAGGGTCAGATCCCCGAAGCCTCACTGGGTAAGTCGGACCTTGGATGGTGCTGCCTGCGATGGTTATTTCTGTGTCAGACTCACTCAGTCGTCTGAAGATTCGACTTAAAACTGATGATTTCACTGCCCCAGCCCTGTGATGCTACGTCCAGACAGGATTTAACCGGCTACTTTTTCTTATCCTGGAAGACCGCAATAATGAAGTATCGATCTTTCATCGCTAACCCCTTCAAAATTCTTAATAACAACGATCCGGGAGGAACGAACTGAAGGGTGTCACAGTTTGAATGCTGCCTCGTCATGAGGTTTCCTATATGGTCGCTTACCGGCAGGAGTGTGTTCGAAATACAGGCGGGCCGGTATCGAGCGAGAGATGATTCGCTGGAGGCAATAAATAAATGTCACGGGTACTGATAACAGGGGCCGGTCCGGCCGGATTGACGGCGGCATACGAGCTGTCGAAGCTGGGCCTGGAACCGACCGTACTTGAAGCGGACGATCTGGTCGGCGGGATCTCGCGGACCGTCAATTATAAA
This sequence comes from uncultured Acidobacteriota bacterium, assembly GCA_937967285.1. Lineage (GTDB taxonomy): Bacteria > Acidobacteriota > Blastocatellia > RBC074 > RBC074 > JADJXM01. Next base: position 9,167 of record CALBSU010000100.1, on the reverse strand, counting down.
GGATACAGATTCGACATCGGCGGGCACCGGTTCTTCTCGAAGGTGCCGCTGATCAACGAGCTGTGGGACGAGATTCTGCGCGAGGATTTTCTGGTCCGCCCGCGGATGTCGCGGATCTACTACCGGCAGAAGTTCTTCGATTACCCGCTCAGGGCGGCCAATGCGCTGGTCGGCCTGGGGCCGGTCGAGGCGTTTCTGATCGGTCTGAGCTACGCCAAATCGCAGGTCTTCCCGCATGCGGACGAGACCAATTTCGAGCAGTGGGTTTCGAATCGGTTCGGCGAGCGGCTCTACAAGATCTTCTTCAAGACATACACCGAGAAGGTCTGGGGGATTCCGTGCAGCGAGATCTCGGCGGACTGGGCGGCGCAGAGGATCAAGAACCTCTCGTTTCTGGAGGCCATCCGGAGCGCTGTCCTGGGAGCCAACAAAACAGGGGACGGCGAGGTCATCACGACGCTGATCGATCAGTTCAACTACCCCCGGCTGGGGCCCGGGATGATGTGGGAACACTGCCGGGACCTGCTTCAGGCGCGCGGTCACGAAACGGTCAGCGGGGTGCGGGTCGAGCGGCTCCGCCACCGGCACGGCCGCGTCGAGAGCGCTTACGGGAAGACGACTGCGGGCGAGACGGTCGAGTTCGGAGCCGACCACTTCATCTCGACGATGCCGCTGCGGGAACTGATCCATTCGCTCGATCCGCTGCCGCCCGACGAGGTGCTGGCGGCCGCCAACCGGCTGCGCTACCGCGATTATCTGACGGTAGTGCTGATCGCGAAGCGTGAGGCGGTCTTCCCCGACAACTGGATCTACATTCACGCGCCCGAGGTCAAGATGGGGCGGATTCAGAACTACAAGAACTGGAGCCCTGCGATGGTGCCCGATCCGTCGCGGTCATCCCTCGGACTGGAGTACTTCCTCTGGGAGAAGGACGATGAATGGGAGTGGTCGCAGGAGAGGCTGATCGAACTGGGGATAAAGGAATGCTCGCAGATCGGGCTGATCCAGCCCGACGAGGTCGAGGACGGCACCGTTGTCCGGATGAAGAAAGCCTATCCGGTCTACGATCAGGGTTATCAGGAGAACATCGACACGATCAGGCACTACCTCGAGACCTTCTCGAATCTGCAGACGGTCGGAAGGAACGGGCTGCATCGGTACAACAACCAGGACCATTCGATGCTGACGGCCGTATACGCCGCGCGCAACATCGTCGGAGAACAGAACGATGTCTGGTCGGTCAATACCGAGATGGAGTACCATGAGGAATCGCGGACTCCGACCGGCGACAGGATGGTTCCGCAGAAAGTATCTGTCGCGGTGCCGGCTGAGATAGTCGCCCAGACCTTCGCCAGGCTCGACCCGCTGGCGCTGGGTGTATCGCTCGGAAGCATCGCCGGCGCGCTGCTTTTTCTGGCCACGGCCGTGCTGCTGATCAAAGGCGGTCCGATCATCGGTCCGAGGCTGGGTCTGCTCGACAATTTCTTCCTCGGCTACAGCGTGACCTGGGCGGGAGCCCTGATCGGAATGATCGAAGCGGCGATCGGCGGCTTCGTTCTGGGTTATGCAGTGGCTCTGTGCAGGAACTGGATCATCGATGCATACGGATACATCATCAAGAGGACGGCAGAGGCGAAAGAGAGTCGCGATATGCTGGACAAGGTGTGAATCATGACGAATGCAACTGACGAATTGAAAGAGATCACACGCGCGACGGCGCGGATTCAGGCGACGGCGCTGGCGATCGTCTGCGCGCTGATCGGCGGACTCGGGCTTTTCGGAATGACGGCCTGGCTGCTGATCAGGGGCGGAGAGAATGTCGGCGGGCATCTCTCGCTGCTCGGCAACTATTTTCCGGGCTACTCGGTCACCTGGCCGGGAAGCATTGTCGGCCTTCTGTGGGGCGCGCTGATCGGAGGAGTGATCGGCTGGAGCATCGGCAAGATCTACAATACGGTCGCGCTGATGCGGCAATAGGCGCTCAAACGAATCGAGATGCTGAATCAGGAAGAAAAAAGAACCGAAACGGGAGCATCGGGGCCGCTTCTTTCGGTCGTCATCCCGGTCTACAACTCATCTGACTATCTGCGTCGCTGTCTGTCGGCGCTCGCCGGTTCGGACTATTCGGATTACGAGGCGCTGATCGTCGATGACGGGTCGACCGAGCCGATCCGCGAGATCGTCGATGGTTTCGGGTACGGGTACGTCCGGATAGACGGTCCGGGAGGTCCCGCGCGGGCGCGCAATCACGGAGCGCGGATGGTGTCGGGCAGAGTGCTGGTCTTCGTCGATGCGGATGTCTGCGTCGCAAGCGACGTGCTGAGCCGGTTCGCAACTCATTTCGCCGAACGCCGCGATCTGGCTGCGGTGATCGGGTCGTACGACGAATCTCCGGCCGAGCCGAACTTCCTGTCCCAGTACAAGAACCTCTTTCATCATTACGTTCACCAGCAGAGCGACGGGCCGATCAATACATTCTGGAGCGGGTGCGGAGCCATCGACAGGGCGACGTTCCTGAAATTCGGAGGATTCGACGAGGAGCGTTACCGTCGTCCGGCGATCGAGGACATCGAGCTCGGGACGTGGGTCAGCGCCGCCGGCCATCCGATCCTGCTCGACAGCCGGATCAAGGCCAAGCATCTCAAGAAGTGGACGCTGGTCGGGCTCTGCAGGACGGACATCTTCGATCGCGGCATCCCGTGGACTCGTCTGATGCTGCGCGCCGGCGAGATGGCCGGCACCCTCAACGTCACGTCGTCGCAGCGGCTGAGCGTCGCGCTGAGCGGACTGACCGTCCTCTCGATCCTGCCGGCCTTCTGGAATCCGTGGCTGCTGAGCGTGCCGATCGCGCTGTTTCTGATCGTGACCGCCATCAACGCGGACTTCTACAGATTCTTCGCCCGCCGGTCGGGCTGGCTCTTCGCGCTGAGGGTGGTGCCGCTGCACTGGCTCTATTTCTGGTACTGCGGGTTCAGTTTCGCCGCCGGCTGGCTGCTCCATCATCTCGAGCGACCCGCCCGTCCTGAGACGAGGCCGCGGGAAGGCAGCATGTAAGATGGAAACCCGCCTTTCAATCATCATCGCGGTCGTCAGCGGCGGACGGTCGCTCCGGCGATGCCTCGAAGCGATCGCTCCACAGATCGGCGAAAGCGACGAGGTGATCGTCCCGTGGGATTCGAGATCTCCGGGAGTCGAAGAGCTGGCGGCCGAATTTCCGCGGATCGAATTCCTTCATGATCCGGAAAACGTCGATCAACTGCGAAATCACGATCTTTACGACCGGCGGAGAGCGCGGGGGCTGGCGGCGGCGACCGGCGGGATCATCGCCATGACCGAAGACCACGCAGTCCCGGCCGATGACTGGGTCGAGAGGATCGTCGAATCTCACCGGATGCCGTATGCGGTCATCGGCGGAGCGATCGACAATCTGGTCGATCGTTACGTCAACAGAGCTATTTATTTCTGCGATTTCGGCCGCTACGGGCCGCCCCTCAGCGGGGGGCCTGCCGAATACGTCTCCGATGTCAACATTTCGTACAAACGCGATGCGCTTATGTCGGTCCGCGAGATCTGGCGCGACGCCTACCATGAAACATCCGTCAACTGGGCGCTCAGGTCGAAAGGCGAGATCCTGTTTCTGGATCCTCGCCCGGTCGTCAGCCAGAACCGTCCTCCGATCGGTCTGCGGGATGCATGGCGAGAGCGGATCGAATGGGGACGGGTCTTCGCGGAGACGCGTTCATCCGGGATAAGCCCGGCGATGCGACTGGGTTTTGCGGCCGGAACTCCGCTGCTTCCCTTCCTGCTGACGGCTCGTATCTGGAAGCATATGCGGCGACAGCGACGCCCCCTCGCGTTCAGAATCACGACGGCGCTGACGGCATTTGTGCTGCTGACCGGCTGGGCATTCGGCGAGATGACGGGATATCTGGCCGGCTCGCCGCCCGCGGCGAACGGAAGCGATGTGACGGGGATCGGCCGGGAGACGATAATCGGGGGCAATCACCAGTGAGCGCGCTGACCATACTGACCTGGCATTCGATCGATCCGGGTGGTTCCGTCATCTCGATCGCCCCTCAACTCTTCTCTCAGCAGATGGCCGCGATCACAGCGGCGGGATTCAGGGGAGTATCGCTGCGCGAGGCCGTCCGGCATCGGGAAATGAATGGGCGCTGGCCGGAAAAGACGATCGTTCTGACATTCGACGACGGGTACGAGAACTTCTCGACCTTCGCCCTGCCGGCCATCCTTCGGCACGGATTTTCGGCGACCGTCTTCCTGATCAGCCGTCATATGGGAGGGATCAACGACTGGGGACCCGCTCCCGAAGGGCTGGGAAGACAGAAGATGATGAGCTGGAACCAGGTCCGCGAAATGTCGTCGGCCGGAATCGAAGCCGGAGCCCATACGCGGACTCACCCGGATCTCAGGACGCTGGGAAACGACGCCCTGATCGATGAGATATCGGGGGCGCGCCGCGAGATCGAGGACGAAATCGGAAGTCCCGTCGAAACATTCGCCTATCCATTCGGTTATCTGAACGAGGCCGCCTGTCGGATCGTCGGAGCCGAGTTCAGGGCCGCCTGTACGACATCGCTGAGTCGCGTCACCGGTGAGGACCCGCACCTGCTGCCGAGACTCGATGTCTATTACCTGAAGGATCTTTCCAGATTCTCCCGAGCCATCGAGGGCAGGCTCGACGGGTATCTGAGAGTTCGCCGCTGGGGGAGATCGGTCAGAAGCCTGATCGCGGGCTGAGCCGCTCCCGATTCACAATCCGCTGACTAATTGCCATGGAAATATTGCCGCGCATCTCAAAGCACATCAGGCTGCAATGGCAGAATCTGGGTATTCCGGAAGTGCCGTCGCCGCCGTTCGTCATCCTCTTCATCAATTCGATCTGCAACATGAAGTGCGAACACTGCTTCTACTGGCAGAATCTGAATCGCCGCGACGATCTGACATTCGAGGAGATCGTCAGGCTGTCGGAGGACCTGGGGCCGATCGAAAATCTCAACCTTTCCGGGGGAGAGCCGTTCCTGCGGAAAGAGTTCGGAGCGATCTGCCGGCAGTTCATCCGGCGCAACGGGGTGAAGGAGATCTACGTTCCGTCCAACGGATGGTATACCGACAAGATGGTTACGCAGATCCGTGAAACGCTCAAGGAGCCGGATCTGAAGATCTTCGCGGTCGAGCTCTCGCTCGACGGGATGGCCGAATATCATGACCGGTTCCGCGTCGCTCCGGGAGCGTTCGAGCGCGCAATGCAATCCTACGACGCGCTGGCCGAACTGCAGAAGGAGGATCCGCGGCTGCAGATCCACTCCATTTCGACGGCGACTCACGAGAACATGGACGAGATCCGGCGGCTGACGACATACCTCTACGACCGCTGCCCGCAGATGTCGCACCACAATCTGGCTCTGATCCGCGGCGACCGCAAGAATCCGTCGCTGCAGGGGCCGAAGCTCGACGAGTACGAGCAGCTCTACGCTTACGTTCAGCGCCTGTGGGCGCCGCGGGAAGAGGGGCGTTACGGAAGCATCGTCGAACCGATGCTCCAGTGGGCGAAGGTCAGGACGGCGCGCGAGCAGCGGCAGGTCGTTCCTTGCCGGGCCGGCGTGCTGAGCGCGGTCATCTATTCGAACGGCGACGTGAGCGTCTGCGAGATCCACAAACCGCTCGGCAATCTCAGGCAGAAGAGCTTCAGGGAGATCTGGTTTTCCGAGGACGCCGCGAAACAGCGCGCCTCGATCAGCGCGAAGGAGTGCTACTGCACGAACGAGATCTTTCTCTGGCCGAGCATCACATTTCAGCCGGCGCAACTGGCGCGCGCGATGGTTGGGGCGAAGGTCTGGAACCGGCCGGCGCCGCTGGCCAGCGGCGAGCGCGCCGATTATGAAGGCGGCCGGCGCAAAATCGATCTGCCGGTCCTGCCGACGGCCGGACGGACCGAATGAATCTGGTCAGAAACTTCATGTCGCTGGCCGGGGCGGAAACGGCCAGCAAGGTAGTCACCTTCGCCGCCTTCGCCTGGCTGGCGAGGGTGGCCGGCCCCGAAGGATTCGGATTTCTCGAATACGCGGGCGCCGCACTCTTCTGTGCGAGCCTGCTGGTTGAGCAGGGCTTCGGCCCTTACGGAGCGCGAGAGATCGCGCGAACGCCCGGGATCACGCGCGAGATCGTGGCCGAGGTCGTTCAGGCGCGCTTCATTCTGGCGATCGTCGCCTGGGGGGCGCTGATTCTCTTCGCATACTCGCTGGATCATCCGCCGATCGTCAGACAACTGATCGTCATTTACGGCGCAAGCCTGCTGGCTCTGCCGCTGCTGCTGCAATGGGTATTTCAAGGGCACGACCAGATGGGCGTCGTCGCCGTCGCTCAGCTGGTCAGGCAGACCGTCTTCGCTCTGATCGTCTTCATCTTCGTCCGCCGGCCGGACCGGATCCGCTATGCCGCGATCGCGGAGATCGCCGGTGTGGCGGTGACCGCGGGATACTGCCTGGCGGTCTATCTGCGCCGGTTCGGAATGATCGCCCGGTTTCAGCGCATTTCGTGGAAACTGCTCAGAGAGGGAGTGCCGATCGGAATGACCCAGATGTTCTGGGTCGTCAGGTATTTCGGATCGACGATCATCGTCGGGTTGATCGCCGCGTCGGTCGAAGTAGGGTATTACGCGGGCGCGCTGAGAATACTGATTGCTGTTCATGCCTTCGTCTGGCTCTATTACTTCAACCTGCTTCCGTCGCTCTCCCGGGCATGGCAGAACGATCACGATCGATTCCGCGAACTGACCTCGCGATCGCTGAGGATCACTTCCTGGATCGGGCTGATCGGCGGTGTCGTCTGGTATCTGCTCGCTGCGCCGGCGATGGTCATTGTTTACGGAAGATCATACGAATCGGCCGGGAGCGTGCTTCAGTGGTTCGCCCCGGTCTGCGTCGTGGCGCTGATCAGCGGTCATTACAGATTCGGACTGATCGCCGCCGGCAGACAGAATATCGGGATGGCGGTCTCGGCGATCGGCGCGGCCGTCGCGCTGACCGCAATTCCGCTTGGATATTTCAACTACGGGCTCACCGGTGCGGCGGCCGGAATGCTCCTCGCCGAAACTGTCGTCTGGATCGGCGCCTGGACGCTGGCGCGCAGGCTGCTCGACATGACGGGGCACACGTCGCTGCTGCGCCGGCCGGCTCTGGCGCTGCTGATCGTCGTATCCTTATTAATATGTATTCCTGCGCAGTCGCTCTGGATCACGCTGCCGGCATCGATCCTCAGCGTCCTGGCGCTCTTTCTTCTCTCGGAGGGCGAGCTGCGACGCTCGGCCCGGGAACTGATTTCAATCAGAACACACTTTCCCAGAAACTGGAGGCGGACCTGATTGACCGTCAAATCAGCGGATAAACTTGCCCGTTTCGCACTGCTGGCGATTGCGGCGATCCTGCTTCTGTCGTCGGTCCTGATGACAGGTCCCGGAATCGAAGCGGCGCTGGTCACGGATCCCGCGCGCAAGCTGGGCTGGGGGACGGCTCTCTTTCGGGTCATGCTGGCGGTGCACGGCATCATTTTCGCGGCGGCGGGCCTGCTGATCGGAAGATTACGGTCGAGCTCCGATACGGCATCAGAACCGCCAATTCCGTCGCGGAGCATGGCGGTACTGATGGTGCTGAGCCTGGCGGGACTGGCGCTCAGGCTGTTTCGCCTGAATACGGATCTGTGGCACGACGAGGTGCTGACGCTGGTGGATTTCGTCAGACTGCCGATGGGGGATATCGTCACGCTCTTCCCCGCGCAGAACCAGCACATGCTCTATTCGGTACTGGGGCGGATCTGTTTCGATCTTTTCGGCGAGAGCGCGTGGGCGCTGCGCCTGCCTTCGGTCTTCTTCGGAATCGCCAGCATCTGGGCACTCTACCTGCTGGGCAGGCGCCTGATCGGCGAGACCGAATCGCTGCTCGCCTGCGCTCTGATGACCCTTTCGTATCATCACATCTGGTTTTCGCAGAATGCGCGCGGCTACATGGGTCTGCTCTTCTTCACCCTGCTCTCGACCTGGGTCTGGCTGCGGGCTCTCGACGGCAATCGCTGGCGCGACTGGATCGGCTATGCCCTGGCGATCTCGTTCGGCGCGTGGCTCCACCTGACGATGGCATTCGTCGCGGCGACGCACGTTCTGCTCACGCTGCCGGTATTGCTCGGCTCGCGAAAGTCCGGAACACCTGCGGCCTCGACCTTCCGGGCCATGGTCTCGTGGCTGCTCTGCTGCACGCTGACGCTGCAACTGCATGCGCTTGCGCTGCCCGATTTTCTGGCGACGGGACTGCACGAGGTCTCGCTCCCCTCGGAATGGACTAATCCCCTGTGGGTCGTCACCGAGAGCCTGCGGAGCCTCAAAATCGGCTTCTCCGGCGTTGCAGTGCTGCTGGCCGGCGCCGCGATGCTGGGGATCGGATGGCTGAGCATTGCCCGGCGCGACCTCCGCGCGGCGCTCAGCCTGGTCCTGCCGGCGATCATCTCCGGCGGAACCATGATCGTACTCGGACACAACCTGTGGCCGCGCTTCTTCTTCTTCTCGATGGGATTCGGTCTGCTGATCGTCATCGCCGGGGCGATCGAACTGCCCCGCCTCGCGAGATCGGCCGCATCGCGGCTGTTCGCTTCACCGTTCCCGAGCGAAAGTTCCGCGCGTTATCTCGGATTCGCCCTCGCCGGGCTGATCATCATCGCCTCGGTCGCCACGATACCGCGCAACTACCGGCTCCCGAAACAGGACTTCTCAGGGGCGATGAACTTCGTCGACAGCGGCCGCCGCCCCGGTGAAACGGTCGTCTCGGTCGGACTCGCGGCAATGGATTACGGCCGCTACTACGCGCCGAACTGGGCGATCGCCAACGACGGCCGCGAACTGCAGGCGCTCCGCAATTCATCCGCCTCGACCTGGCTCGTCTACACTTTGCCGATCCAGCTCCGCGCCTACCATCCGGAAATATGGGAGATCACGCAGCGCGATTTCGAAATCGTCAAGGTATTCCCCGGCACACTCGGAGGCGGCGAAGTATACGTCTGTAAAAGTAAGTAGAAAGTAGAAAGTAAAAAGTAGAAAGTAGAAAGTGCAATAGCCCGCGGAGCGGCCGACATACCATAGCCCCCGGCGCGAGCACGGATTT
>CALBSU010000099.1 GCA_937967285.1 uncultured Acidobacteriota bacterium | reverse complement strand
GACTTCGATATCGGAGGCGGAATCGGCGGAGACCAGCACGCGCCGCGTGGATCGAGCCCCGGCGGAGTCGTCTGGAGTCGCGACGACCGCTGGATCTATGTCAATGTCGCTGAACACGGCCGGTCCAATCTGAAACGGATCGACGCGACTTCAGGCAAAGTCGAAAATCTGACGACCGGCGACCACGAGGTGATCAGCTACACCGCATCGGCCGATGTCTCCAAAATGGCGGTTGTCATCTCGGATTCGGTGACGATCGGCGATCTGCATCTTCTCGATACCTCGTCCGGCAAGCTGCGGCGACTGGCGGGCGTCAACGACGAGCTCTTCTCGCAGCTCAATCTGACTCATCCCGAGGAGATCTGGTACAACAGCTTCGACGGGCGCAGAATCCAGGGCTGGATCCAGAAGCCGCCCAACTTCGATCCGTCGAAGAAATATCCGTTCATCCTCGAGATCCACGGCGGCCCTCATTCCGCCTACGGTTTCACCTTCACTCACGAATTTCAATGGATGGCCGCCAAAGGATACGTCGTGCTCTACACCAATCCGCGCGGCAGCACTTCGTACGGCCAGGATTTCGGCAACATCATTCAGTACAACTATCCCGGCGACGATCACAGGGATCTCATGCTCGGCGTCGATGAAGTCATCAAACGAGGCTATATCGATCCGACGAAGCTCGGGGTGACCGGCGGCAGCGGAGGCGGCGTGCTGACCAACTGGGCCGTCGGGCATACAAACCGCTTCGCGGCGGCAGTCTCGCAGCGATCGATCGCCGACTGGGCCGGATTCTGGTACACCGCCGATTTCACGCTCTTCAATCCGACCTGGTTTCGCGGCGCTCCATGGGAAGACCCGGAAGACTTCGTCAAACGATCGCCGATCACTTACGTCAAAAACATCACCACTCCGATGATGTTCATCGAAGGCGAGGTCGACTGGAGAACTCCGCCGAACGAAGGCGGTGAAGTGATGTTCCGCGCGCTCAAGTACAGGAAGATTCCAACCGCCATGGTCCGCTTCCCGAACGAGTCGCACGAGCTGTCCAGATCCGGCGCTCCCTGGCACCGCGTCGAACGCCTCCAGCATATCCTTAACTGGTTCGATATCTATCTTCAGGGGAAGAAAATGACGGTTTACGATATCGAATAGCAAGTAAAAAGTAGAAAGTAGAAAGTAGAAAGAATTTGTTGCGATGGCTGTAAAATTTGCAACCAAGCAATTAGAAAAACGTTCAGCACTTTCTACTTTCTACTTTCTACTTTCTACTTTCTACTTTCTATGGATCATATTTCCGTGTCGCGACGGTATCGGCATCTTCGCTTGATTCGGATTTAATACCGAGCGAGTTGCAGGCTCTGATGAGCGGGATAATCTCGCGTTTCATTTCGAGGACGGATGAGAATCTGTCCTCTTTGTTTTTGGCGAGGCATTTCTGGAGAGCGGCATCGAGGCGCGCGACATTCGGGTCGCTGCCTTCGAGATGGAACTGTTGCGTCATGACGGCAGTCATCAGTTCCTGATAGTTTTTGCCTTCGAATGGTCTCCGCCCGGTGAGAGTTCTGATGATGATGACGCCGAGCGAGAAGATGTCGCTGCGTTCGTCGACGGGATCGCCGGTCCACTGTTCCGGGGGCATGTAGCCGAATGTGCCGATCACGGTGCCGGGCGTGGTGGTCGTCATCGCCGACGTGGCGTTCGAGACGTCCTGCTGCATCAGTTTGGCGACGCCGAAATCCAGGATCTTGACTGTGAAATCGCGGCCCTTCGCGGCCTGATCGCCGTCCTGCGATTTCGAGATGAAGATGTTGTCCGGTTTGAGATCGCGATGGATGATGCCTGATGCGTGGGCTACGGAGATCGCGTTGAGAACCTGCTCGAACCAGTCGGCGGCGAGCTCAGGTTCGATGAATCCATTCTTATCGAGGAGATGGCCGAGCGTTCGTCCGTTGAGAAGCTCCATGACGATGTAGGCCCCCTCGGTATGAAGCAGGCCGAAATCGTGGACGCGAACGATATTGTCGTGATTGAGTCGGGCTGAGGCCTGTGCCTCGCGGTGGAACCGCCTCAGCGCCTCGGCGTTTCCGAAGAAACCTCCGCTCAGGATCTTGACCGCGACATTGCGGTTCAGCCGCAGATCGGCCGCCTTGTAGACGGCTCCCATGCCGCCGCGTCCGAGCAGCCTGTCGAGTCTGTAGCGTCCCTCGATCGTCCGTTCAACCGGCAGGCTGAGCCTCAGTTCCGCGCCGTCGAGCGGGCAATCGCGTTCCGAGCTGTCGTAACAGTTACGGCAGACCGGGCATTCCTTGAGCAGGTTCAGATGTTTCTGATCGACCCGCGCCAGGACATCGTGCTGAATCTTGCGTTCCCGCGCCACGCGCTCCTTGAGACTGACGTTTTCATAGACGATGGCGATCTGGTCGGCCAGCGTATCGAGGAGCTGCCGATCCGATCCGTTGTACGGGGCTTCGGATTTCTTTGGACCGAGCAGCATCAGGCCGGCGAGACGGTGATCAGTCCCGTTCATCGGCACGATCAGCCGGATGCCCATCGCACTCAGCCACTTCTGCTCATCCTCGGGAAGATTGAATTTCGGGGCCAGAGGATAGTCGATCGCCTTGCCGTGTTGCTCGGCCAGGCGGAGCAGTTCGTACTCCTCGGGCACGTGCAGCTCTTCGCGGCGCCCGCGACTCGAATAACCCAGCGAGAGGTCTTTGGCATCGCCTGTCCGGTAAAACAGCCAGATCTGTTCGGGGTGCAGCGCCTCATCGACCTTGCGGCTGACCAGATGCGACATCTCCGTCATCGAATCGACGCGACGGACCTCGTCTATCAGATCGCGCATGATCCGGTCCTGCTGGTATGCCTCGCGAAAGAACCGGCGGTCGATCCAGTCCTGAATCCGACCGCGAAAGATCAGGCCGGAGGCCGCGATCAGAAGGAGCAGCAGATACTGCGGTTGTTCGAAGATGACGTGATTGACCAGATCCTGCAGCGACTGATCGGACCGCGTGATCACCACCCAGCACAGCCAGATGACGGGCAGCGCGACGAAGACCCGCAGCGCATTCTGAGCCAGCAGGTACTGGACGCTCCGCCGGACGACGACGTTGATGTCGTAGACCTGGCGGGTGAGGATCGCGTATCCCCAGCTGATCGGGACGATGATCAGAGCGGTGTTGGCGAGCAGTCTGATGATCTCGAAAATGTCATTGCCCGTGGCCACATCGCGGCCCGTGATCAGCACCGGGATCCTTAGCACGAGGCCGATCACCGCCTGGGGAAGGGCACCGATCAGCGAACCGTAAAGCAGGATTCGGAGCCTGCGTTTCTGGTCGGAATCCCTGACCAGACGGGTGTTCCGTATCAGCACTCCGCTGATGGCGGCAAGGCAGACCATCCAGTACCAGTTGTCGGTCGCAGTGAAGAATCTCTCGATCGAATAATAACCGGACCGCAGCTCGATCGCTGATGCCGCCTCCGACATCGACGTCAGAATCAGACGGTTGACGAACGAGATCAGTCCGTACCCATAGAGCGTCCATTTGGCCGCGTTCCAGAATCGCCCGGTCGGAATGCCCGTCAGAAATCGATACGAAACGTGATATGCCGCCGGGCCGAACCAGATCGCTCCGTGCGGCAGCACAAAGAACCACGCGATCAGTTCCTCCGCCGGCGTGAACATCGAACGGATCGGAATGATCGTGTAGCTGACCGCCTGATGCGAGATGGCAAGGAAGGCGAGCGCGCCGATCCTCGCACGGTGATCGCCCGGTTTGAGCAGGCCGATCAGCAGCGCCACGATCAAACATGCCAGATATCGCGGCCAGTAGGCGATATTCCTGCGCAGCCTGAAGGTCTTCGCCTCACTCGACGCCTCGAAGTTTGAATTGGAGACAGTCGTGCGACCTTCAGCGCCGTCGCGAAGATATGCGATCTCGAGGTTCGGCGCATCGATGGCGGATCCGCGCCAGAATAACTGAGTGATATATCTGAATCGATTATCGCCGTTGACAGAGATGATCAGATCGCCCGTTTCAAGGCGCCCCGCCGACGGCCCTTTCGGATCGACATCGGTCACCTCGACCCCGGATGCCGTCGGCCTGACTGCATACCCGTATCGGTCGAGTTTGTGATACTTGAAGATCATCAGCGTGGCGAACACGCCGAAGGCGATGAAGAATATGCCGGCCGCGAGGATCAGCCGGAAGAACCAGTGTTTCCGGTTTTCGCGTCGGGTAGTTGACGACTCATTTTCGGTTCCCACGATCGACATGACGGGAGTAAGTTTCATCCAAATCCCGGTGCTTGGCAAATCAAAAGATCCTTAAACGATGGCCGAGCGTCCGGGGAGAGAGCGAATTCTCATTAAAATATTGCAACCGCACGGCCTGAAGAGGCAGGGAGAGAATTTCGACAGGACTAACTGGATTTATCAGGATTTTCAGGGTTGACTCACGGTTATGAACTCGCCTTTTTTACCCCCGAAATTCCCTGTAGCAGGCTCACGATTAGACCTCATCTCCGCCGGGAGCTTTCAGCTTGACTTTATATCGCGCGTTCGTATACTTAACACCGTTAAGTCGATGGGCGGTGTTAGAGGAGGAACGGTGGGGACGAAGGAGCGGCGAGAGCGTGAGAAGGAGAATCTGCGGCGGGAGATCCTGGACGCAGCGCGGGAGCTCTTCGTCACCGAGGGATACGAGAAGGTCTCGATGCGCAGGATCGCGGATCGGATCGAGTACTCGCCGACGACGATCTATCTCTATTTCGAGGACAAGGCGGCGATCCTGACGGAGATCTGCGAGGAGACGTTCGCGAAGCTGGCGCGTCGGCTGGAGCTGATCAGGAAGAAGCAGCCGGATCCGCTCGAGCGTCTGCGGGAGGGATGCCGGGCGTACATCGACTTCGGTCTTCGTCATCCGAACCATTACCGCGTGGTCTTCATCGATCCGATCCACGGCAAGCCGGGCGGACAGGATTACGTCTACGAGGGATCGATGGGAGAGCGCGCCTTCGGTTTCCTGCGGCTCTCGGTCGAGGACTGCGCGGCCGCGGAGGACATCCGGACCGACGATCCGGAGCTGACCAGTCAGGTCCTCTGGGCCTCGCTCCACGGACTGACCTCGCTCCTGATCACCCTCAGGGAGTTTCCCTGGGCGGGGAAGCAGCGGCTGATCGATCATCTGATCGGGACGCTCATCGACGGGCTGCGGCGCTAGGCAGTCAAAATTTTTTGCTCTGATGGTTAACAGTGTTAAGTCAATGAAATATGTCAAGCGGGAGGAGAGCTGATGGCATCGCTGGCGATGAGGAATCTTTTTCATGACCGGGTCCGGCTGGGGGTGACGCTGGTGGGGATCATCTTTTCGGTGGTGCTGACGTCGGTGCAGTTGGGGCTGTTCTTCGGGTTCGTCCGGGCGACTTCGGACCTGATCGACAATTCGGCGGCGGATTTATGGATCGTCTCGCGGGGGGTGACGCACATGGAGACGGGGGTGCCGTTTTCGGAGAGGAAGTATTACCAGGTCCTGGGCGTGCCGGGGGTGGAGGCGGTCGAGAAGCATGTGGTTGGATTCAGTCAGTGGAAGAAGCCTGACGGAGCGGAGGAGGGGATACTGCTGATCGGATTCAATCTGGACGAACCGATCGGAGGGCCGTGGAATCTGGTTGCGGGCGGGCTGGAGGATTTGAGGGCGCCGGACGGGGTAATCATCGACGAGCTGTACAGGGAGAAGCTGGGAGTGAGTGAGCTGGGGCAGGTCTTCGAGATTCGGGGGCGGAAGGCCCGGGTGGTCGGGTTCACACGGGGGATCCGGACGTTCACGACTTCGCCGACGGTCTTCACATCGTTCAAGAATGCGTTGAGCTACAACAATCTGAGAGAGGACCAGACGATGTATCTGCTGGTCAGGGGGGCTCGGGGGACGGATCCCGCAGGGCTGAGGCGCGAGATAGCGGCGCGAGTTGAGGATGTGGACGTCTACACTCGGGCGGAGTTCAGTCGCAAGCAGGCGTATTACTGGATGTTCGGGACGGGAGCGGGTGTGACGGTGCTGATCGCAGCGGGGTTGGGACTGCTGGTCGGAGTGGTGGTGGTGGCGCAGACGATCTACGCTTCGACGATGGATCACATCCGCGAGTACGGGACGCTCAAGGCGATGGGCGCGTCGAACGGATACATCTACCGCGTGATCATCAAACAGGCTGCGCTCAGCGGGGCGATGGGATATGCGTTCGGGATGGCGGTCAGTCTGCTGGTCTCGCAGGCGAGTCTCGAGGGGACGACGGCGATCGTTCTTCCGTGGCCGGTGGTCGCGGCGCTGCTGGTGATGACGCTGCTGATGTGCATCGGTGCGTCGGTGGTATCGATCAACAAGGTGACGCGGATCGATCCGGCGATGGTCTTCAGAGGATAGGAGAAAACATGAACCCTGGTCAGATATGGTCGGAACTGTTGGCGAGCAATCGCCTGCTGGCGATCTCGGGGGCGGGTTACGTGGCGTTGTTCGCGGTTCTGGCGGTGGTCGCGCAATTCGACGATACGACGGTGCTCGGGATCAACCGGTGGATCAAGCCGATGAAGTTCGCGATCTCGATTGCGATCTTTCAATGGACGATGGCGTGGCTGATGCGGAGCCTCGAGGGTGCGAATAATGGCATCCGGGTGATCAGTTGGGTGATCTTCGCTGCGATGCTGGCCGAGATAGTTCCGATCGTCGGGCAGGCGGCGCGGGGGAGGCTTTCGCATTTCAATGTCGCGACTGCGTTCGACGGGGCGGTCTTCGCCATGATGGGAATCATGATCGGAATCAGCACGCTGGCGACGATCTATGCGCTGGTGCTCTTCTTCACCAATCCGGGGCGGATCCCGCCGGCATATCTGTGGGGGATCAGGATCGGGCTGCTGCTCTTCATCGTCTTCAGCGTCGAGGGCGGGCTGATGGCTTCGAGGCTGGCGCACACAGTGGGAGCGCCGGACGGCGGTCCGGGGCTGCCCTTCTTCAATTGGAGCACCCGCGGAGGCGATCTGCGGATCGCGCATTTCGTGGGGATTCACGCGCTGCAGGCGATACTGCTCGTCGGATTTCTGCTCGGCCGGCTGGGCGATCGGATGACGCCGGTGAATGCTGTCTGGCTGACGGTCGTCTTCGGAGTCGTCTATGCCGCAGTGACATCGTGGCTCTTTCTGCAGGCGCTGGCGGGACGACCGCTGCTGACCCTGAAGTGATCGGAAAATTGGAGGGAGAGATGAAGACGGCGGTTTCTGTCAGGGATGTCACGAAGACCTATGAATCGGGGGCGGCGGCGGTGCGGGCGCTCGACAGCGTGAG
>CALBSU010000098.1 GCA_937967285.1 uncultured Acidobacteriota bacterium | reverse complement strand
TTCTCGGCGATCGATGCCACCAGCTCCTTCAGATCCCCCAGCTCTACCCGCGGCTGCCCCGGATTCGGCTCCAGCCTGTCGATACCGATCATTTTGCCGATCGGCGCTCCCCGCTGCGACGACAACTCCTCGACATAATGTCTGTCGTGTCGCATCTTCAGTGTCGACGGCAATCCTCGTTTAATAGGCACGCTGTATCACCTCTTCGCATAGACTGGCATACTCCACCGCACCGCTCGATGCCGGCGCAAAGGTGAAGATCGATTCACGATAGGCAGGACTCTCCTCAAGCCTCACCGATTTCGATATCGTGGTCTCAAACAATTTATCACCAAATACCTGATGTATCTGATCGTAAACCTCTCTGGATAAAGTAGTTCTTCTGTCGTGCAAAGTCACTACCACGCCCAGCACCTCAAGCTCAGGATTAGGTCTCGCCTTGATCCTCTCCACCGTGTCGAGCAGATCGTCAGTCCCCTCAAGCGCGAAATATGACGACTGGATCGGTATTATCAAATGCGTGGCAGCAACCAGCGCGTTAACCGTTATCAGACCCAGGGTCGGCGGAGTATCGATAATGATGACATCGTAGAGGGGGTAGATATCCTGGAGTTTATCTTTAAGTCTGAAAGGTGCATCGAGGTCGCCGATGAGTTGACCTTCGAGCTTGGCGAGGTTGATGCGGGACGGGAGGATATCGAGGTTTTCGATTTTTGATTTTCTGACGACCTGGTCGAAGGAGACGGACTTATCAGTCAGGAGGTCATAGATTGAGAGGTCCTGTTGATCGGGGACAATGAAGGAGATAGTGCTGTTGGCCTGCGGGTCGAGGTCCGTCAGGAGGACCCTCTTCCCTTTCTGGGCCAGAGCGGCAGCCAGGTTGATGGCGGTAGTGGTTTTACCGACGCCGCCCTTCTGATTGGCGATAGCTATTTTCAGCCCTCGCAACAGCGGATCCTCCGTGAAAGATCAGGCCGGAAGTCAGGCCTGAGAATTAAACCGAACACATGAGCAGATGCCAAAACACTTTACCGTCTACATTTTATAATCGCTGACATCATCTATTTCCTCAGGCCACTCGACCTCTTCCTCGAATTCATCGTCCTCCTCCATGAGGCGCGTGGACTCTTCGATTTTGGAGGTTTCGAGGACCTCGTCGCGGATAAAGATCGGGCAATCGCAGCGCAGGGCGAGAGCGATAGCGTCGCTGGGCCGTGAATCGATGATCACGAGTTCGCCGTTGATCAGGATCTCGATAACGGCGAAGAAGGTACTGTCGCGCAGATCGGTGACGGCCACGCGCTGGACAGTTCCGCCGAGCTGATTGATGACGTTTCTGAGCAGGTCGTGGGTCATGGGGCGCTGCGGGGCGGTCTTCTCGATCTCGGAAGCGATCGAGTTAGCCTCGTAGGGGCCTACCCATATCGGCAGCATGGCGTCGCTGCTGACATCCTTGAGCAGGACGATCGGCGAATTCGTCGTCGGATCGACCAGCAGTCCGCGAACCTTGACTTCTCTTTCCATAATTACTTCCCTGGAAAAGACGGAGAGCTACTGTGTCAGTTCTCCGTAAAGACTGTGTTCCTTGACTTTTGTGACGGTAACGTGCGCCAGCGTGCCCACCATATCCGGCGAGCCCGGAAAATTAACAATCTTATTGCACCGGGTATGACCGTAGAGATCATCCGTCGAGCGGGCGCTCACCCCTTCAACCAGAACCTGAACTTTTCGCCCCAAATATCTGGAATAACGCTCTTTCTGGATCCTGTGCTGGAGTTCATTGAGCTTCATGAAGCGTTCGGTCTTGACCTCCTCTGGCACCGTATCGTCGAGCGCGGCGGCAGGGGTATGGGGCCTGGGAGAATATTTGAAGATGTAGAGTCCGTCATAGCCGACCTCTGCGACGAGGCTCATGGTCTCGTTAAAATCGTCGTCGGTCTCTCCCGGGAACCCGACTATGATATCGCCGGTTATGGACATGTCCTTTCCGGCCCTCCGGATCGCATCGATCCGATCGAAGTAGTCGGCGCGTGTGTAGCCCCTGCGCATGGCGCGCAGGATTCGGTCGCTGCCAGATTGGACGGGCAGGTGGACCCATTCGCAGAGATTGTCGTGGGCATCCATGACTCGAACGATCTCAGCGTCGAAATCCCTCGGGTGCGAGGTCGTGTACTTGATCCTCGGCAGTCCGCTTTCGAGGGCCACGCGTTCGAGCAGGCGCGCAAAGGTCGTCATCTCGCCCTGCTCCTCGACGCTGTTGCCGTGATATCGGCCGCTGAGGCCGTAGCTGTTGACGTTCTGGCCCAGCAGGTGGACCTCCTGGAATCCCTGTTCGGCGAGGGCCCTCGCTTCGGCGACGATGCTGTCGGCCGGCCTGCTCCGCTCGCGTCCACGCGTGAATGGCACGATGCAGAAGGAGCAGAATTTATTGCAGCCCTCCGTGATCGTGATGAAAGCGACATGCGGGGTCTGGCGGACGCCGGCGTCGATGTCGAAAAACTCCGCGTCCTTGCTCAGGCGGACATCGATCGCGCGCG
>CALBSU010000097.1 GCA_937967285.1 uncultured Acidobacteriota bacterium | reverse complement strand
GTGCGCACGTATTATTCTGTTGACCTGCCTCATGACCATCTGTTACTATCGGCCCGAAAGTCAGATGTAACAAGTGCATGCAGGATTAATCCTCCACTAAAACATGAAGTAGATTTCCACGGATCGAGTGTTATGCGCCTCACTTCGGATCTGAACGGGATTGAAACGATGAAGTGTGAAAGATGCGGAAGTGAACTGCAGGGCACATCAATCATGTGTCCCAGATGCAGGCATAACAATGCCCGTCAGGTAGTCAACAACTGGCGCTCGAAACAGGTCAGCATGCCATCCCGGAGCACGGCGGAGAAGGAATCGGCGCCCGCCGAGTCGACTCCGAAGATCAAGCCGCGCGGGGATGCTGACGACAATCTGCTTCGATTCCCGATATCCGGATCAGAACCGGCGCCGACAGCGCCGGACGACTGGCGATCACAGGTCAAGGAGAAGGTTCGACTCGCCCGCCTCAAACGCCAGGCCGATGAAGATCCCGAGCCGGCCGCCGGCGACCAGAAAAACCTCGAACAGAATCCGATCGTTCAGGCGGCGCTCAACCGGATCAAGTGGACATCGCCGGCCGCGCCGGTCAGAACAACATACGGGTCCGGCCGTGGAGCGACGGCTCTGGCTGAGGCGATCGAACCGATGCCCGAAGCTGAGCCATTCCCTGATCCGGTCAGTGAGCCGGTGAAGCCTCCGAAACCGGCTCGGAATCCGTTTATAACAACGCGGCAGACGAAGCCTGCCTCCGATATCGGAACCAGGCCGCGGGTCGAGGCGAGAACTGCCAGAGAGATGCCGGCTTCACGACCGGTCATCCCGCCCAAAACGGCTCCAGCGCCCGAACCGAAACCGGACCTGATCAGCTACGCGGATGTCAGCCCGGCAAAGCCGGCGCCGTCGGTTATTCCGCCGCCTCCTGTTATTCCGCCGAAGGCGCCCGCACAGCCGAAGGTTGAGGAACCGGCTGAGCCGAAGACTGTTCCAGAGTCCGCGCCTGAAGCTACTCCGATTCATACTGAATCTAACGGCACACAGGTGATCGGGATATCGTCGATCATGGGCCATCTGTATGAGATGGCTCCCACACCCGCTTCGATGTGGGTCAGAATTCTTGCCGGCGGCTGCGATCTCGAGATCCTGGCGATGGCGTTTCTGCCGATCTTCGCAGCCTATGCCATGCTCAACACGTCGCTCGGCACTGAAGCGTTATTCATTCTGGGGATACTGCTCTCGGCGCTCGTCTTCGTCTATCAGTCGGTCTGCCTGCAGATCGCGGAAAGAACGATCGGAATGGCGCTGCTCAATCTGAAGCTGATCAATACCGGTGATGAGACGCTGCCGATCACCCGTAAACAGATCATGCTCAGGGCCTGGGGAGCGACCATCGCCTTCCTCTTCCCGCCGCTCAATCTGATCGTCATGAAAGCTAACAGGCGCGGGCTCAGCCTGCCGGATCTGATCTCAGGCACCTCGCCGGTCGACAGAAGATAGAGTTGAAAAAAAACGCCGGGACGCTGACTCCTTGAACAAGGGTTCTCAGCGTCCCGGCATTTTTTATGGACAATTTTCTTCTACAAGCCATCGTCACGGAACTGGAACCGCTTCTGGTCGGACACAAGCCCGGCAGAATATTCCAGATCGGCGCGACTGACCTGCTGATCGATCCGAACCTGCGCGACGGGCGGCTTCTGCACATCTCTGTCGATCCGCTCAGGCTGACGCTCAATTTGACATCGCGGACCCACCGACAGTTCAATGACGAACCGAGAAATGACACGCAGTTCGTCTCAACTCTGAAAAAGCACATCTCAGGCACGAGACTGACCTCAATCGAGAAGCTGGGCTACGACCGTGTCGTGCATTTCAGATTCGGTAACGATCAGACGCTGGTCGTATCGCTGACCGGGCGCAGCGCAAACTGCCTGCTGGTTCAGTCAGGCAGCATCATCGCCTCGCTGCGCAGCAGGGAGTCAGATTCAAGCGAGTACGTCGATCCCCCGCCCCCCTCGGACAGGCTGGATCCTTTTCAGTGCGCGGCCGATACCCTCGATCAGCTCATCCGTCATGAGAACGGCGACGTGGCGGCGGCGGTTGAAAAACACCTGATCGGTTTTACGCCAGTTTATGCCCGCGAACTCGAGGCGCGATCCTCCCGATCGCCTGTCCACGTTGCACTGACGGAGATGCTTGCAGAACTGAGCGAACTTCCGCCCGCACCTTCTGTTTACTGCTCGCCGGGAATCGAACAGCTGCGAAGAACTCCGGGGATCGATGAAGCGACGATCCTCGCCTCAATCATCCCTCTTGAAAGCACGCTGGAAAGGACTACCTTCCCGACCGTCAATGAAGCTGTCGACGCATATGTCAGACTGCTCGACGAGAGAAGACATTTCCTCGACCGGCGCCGAAAAGTTCAGGCTGACATATCCGCAGAGCTCAAAAGGGAGCGGAAACTGCTCACCAACCTCTGGCGGGAGCTTGATGGGTTCTCTTCATCGGAAATGCATCAGAGGTTCGGTGAACTTCTGCTGGCCGGTCTGCATAACGCCGTGAAGCAGGATGATAACTTCCTGGTTACTGACCTGTACGATGAAGCACAGCCTCTGATAAAAATCCCCTCCGCCGGAAAAGCCACCGCGCGCGAGGCGGCCGAACATTACTTCCGCCTTGCCCGCAAGGCCCGCAACGGCCGCCAGATGATCGAAGGCAGAATCCCTTCGATCGAGACGAAGATCTCCGAACTCGAACATAAGCTGGAAAGGATTGCGAAATCCGCATCGCAGGCTGATCTGAAGTCAATGACCGGATCGACTCCCAGGCCGCCTCAGAAGAGAGCGAGCGAACGTTCAGGACGGGAAGCCGCCCCCAAAGACCGGATCAGCGGAGTCAGGCGGTACAAGTCCTCGGACGGTTACGAAATACTGGTCGGCCGGACGGATCGCGACAACGATAACCTGACCCTCAGGATCGCGAAATCGTTCGACCTCTGGTTTCACGCGGCCGACTATCCCGGTTCGCACGTCGTGCTCCGCAATCCCGGACGAAAAGAGGTACCCGCCCGAGCGATCACTGAAGCCGCGCAACTGGCGGCCAAATTCAGCCAGGCCGGAGGCGGCGCAAAAGTGGCAGTCAACTTCTGCGAAAAGAAGTTCGTAACAAAACCCAAAGGCTTCGCCCCGGGACAGGTCCGCCTCTCGTCATTCAAAACCATCCTCGTCGAACCGGCCGAGGCCGGGGAAAGAATATGATCCCGTCCGTAATTCCGACAGATGGTTGCCGGAATTAAGCCATTTGTTATCATTTGCATCTCCGGTGATCCATAACGTTCAGAATCGCCTGTTCCGGATCTAAGATCGATCATTCATCGCTCAAATCAGCCATCTGTTTTCGCTTGAGATAGATATATGCCATCGCGCCGCCGACGATCTGTCCCAGCAGATCGAACTGCAGATCATTCGCTGTATCGTATGATCCATGGATACGCATTCCGGGAGCCGGATGCATGTACTTGTCGTCCCACAACTCGATGATCTCGTAAAAACCGGAGATGGTGAACATGGTGGTCATGGCGAAGATCGTCGAGAGGATAAGCGGCAACCGGTAGCCCATCCTGTGAATACCGACGTGCAGCAGCCAGATCAGGACCGGAGCCGCGAGCGCCGGGGCGGCCGTATGAGTGAACTCGTCGTACTGGAAGTAACGGAATTTGGTATTGTACAGATTGAAGTAGTTACCCAGACCGTCGAGCAGCACCGTCAGGTAGATGAGAATCATCAGCAGGACAGGAAAACGCAGCTTGAACCGATAAAGAAAGAACCAGTACCCGCAGGCCAGCCAGACGACGCAGATCAGCGAACTCTTCCAAATCGGCAGATAGGCCATTCTGAGCAGAAACCAACTGCCCCAGAGCAGCATTCCGGCGATGATCGGAA
>CALBSU010000096.1 GCA_937967285.1 uncultured Acidobacteriota bacterium | reverse complement strand
AAGCATACTTCTCCTCGATGCGGCTGCCGGTGTATCTCGGCACCCATCCGGCCGGATCTTTGAAGAGCCGGATGGCGCGAATCCGTCTTTCCGAGCAGAGGTCGAACCAGTGGCGAGTGCCGCTCGGCACGCAGATCAGATCTCCGGGCGCGACTTCGATCGAGAAGACATCTCCCTCCTCGGGATGGATATGGAAAATTCCGCGACCTTCGATGATGAAGCGCACCTCGTCATCGTCGTGAGTATGCTCGTTTTTGAATTTCGCGAGCATTTCGTCGAGTCCCGGAGTGGCAGGAGAGACATCGATCACATCCGCCGTGACATATCCTCCGACGGCCTTAAGGCGTTCGATCTCGGCCGAATATGCCTCGAGGATCTCGTCCGCTCCAGCGCCGGCCGGCACCGGGCGGGAGGGTTTCCAGATCTCATAGTCGATTCCGGCATCGCTGAGATGTTCCAGGACGGCGGCGACATCTGTGATCGTGCGGTGTTGATCGGGTATGTTGACGATTGCCATATCACGCTCCGTTGATCGAGGGTAGTTTCGTACGTCCGAAGACCTCGAGAAGGAACTCGAAGATCTCGATGTGCCTTGCGGCTTCGGACAGGCTTGCGCCCCAGGTATAAAGTCCGTGACCCCTGAAGAGGACTCCGTGGACGGACGGGTTCCGCTGCAGCGTCAATTCGAGATGGGCGGCAAGCGAGTGCATATCCTGCGAGTTGTCGAGGATCGGAATCCATTCGCGATGTTCGTGCGTTTTGACACCTGAGAGCCCCTTGAGCATCTCGTAACCCTCGATCCTGATTCCGCCGCGCGAGTGAGCCGTCTGCGAGATGACGGTGCTCCAGACAGAGTGGGTATGGAGCACGGCGGCCGCCCCGCGCTGGCGGACGATCGCCAGATGGAGCATTGTCTCGTCCGATGGTTTGCCGTCGCCGCGCAGTACCCGGCCCTCGCCGTCGATTCGCAGGATCCGGTCAGGGGTGAGCGCGCCCTTGTCGACTCCGCTCGATGTGATTGCCAGTTCCAGTGGCTGCCGGGTCAGAACGGCGCTGAAGTTGCTGCTGGTCCCGAGCGACCATCCGCGCCGGTGATATTCGCGCCCGAGATCCGAGATCCGGGCGGCAGCTTCGTCAAATGTCAGAATTGTTGCCTGCGCTTCCATCATCTTATTAATTGATCGATGATCGCGTTTTGCACTTTCATCGATTTGTTTTATGTTTATGGTTGAAGGATATCAAACAGCTTGAAATGTTAAAACGGAAACTATTCTGAATGGCAAAGACTGAGACATTTTCCAGAGCCTACAGTGCCATGGTTCTGGGGCATCCGGCGGACGACATCGTAACGGACCTGCCGCTCGGGGCGATCTACACGCCCGAGCGGACGACGATCCGTGTCTGGGCGCCTACGGCATCGGTCGTCACGCTCAATCTCTACGAATCTCCGACCGGCGGCAAGCCGCGGCACATGGGGATGAAGCGGGTCGAGGACGGGTGCTGGGAGGCGGCGCTGCTTGGAGATCAGCTCGGCAGGTACTACACGCTCAGCGCTACCGGAGACGACCCGCGTTTCAATCCGAACCGGGAACTGCTCGATCCCTGGGCCGACTGCGTGACGGCTCACAACGGCCGGGCGATGATCGCGGTTGACCGGACGCCGGTTGCTCCGCGGCCCGAGATTCCGATCTCGGATTCGGTCATCTACGAGATGCACCTCCGGGATTTCACGATCGATCCGGATTCGGGCGTCCAGCGGCGCGGGAAGTATCTCGGTCTGACCGAGACGGGCACGCATCTGACTCAGCGTCCGGATATTTCGACGGGGATCGATCATATTATCGAACTGGGAGTCAACGTCGTTCAGCTCATGCCGATCTCCGAGTTCCACAACAACAAGTCGGAGGACCTCTACGGCTGGGGATATGACGTCGTCCATCACAGGTCGCCGGACGGGTGGTATGCGACCGAGAGGTTCGATGCGCGCCGCATCTCCGAGGTCAAGCAGATGATCGACGCGCTGCACCGGAACGGAATTCGCGTGACGCTGGATGTGGTCTTCAACCACACGTTCGAGTCGATCTTCAGCGGCCTCGTCTTCAGTTTCGAGGGGCTGGTTCCGGGCTACTACTACCGTCTCAAATCGGACGGCAGCTACTGGAACGGGTCGGGGACCGGAAACGAGTTCCGGTCCGAGGCGCCGATGGTCCGCCGTTACATTCTGGACACGCTCAGGCACTGGGTGAATGAGTACAAAGTGGACGGGTTCAGGTTCGATCTGATCGGGCTGATGGACAGCGCGACCATCGGGCGGATAGTCGATGACTTGAGACAGGCCGATCCGAACATTCTGATCTACGGCGAGCCGTGGGCGGGCGGGGCGACTCCGATCGTGCTGTCGCACAAGGGCGTTCAGCGCGGCGACGGGTGGTCGGTATTCAACGATCATTATCGCGACGCACTGAAGGGCAATGTCTTCAACGCGCGCGAGACGGGTTACATTCAATCGGGCGCGCATGTCTCGGGCGTCCGGAACGGGATCTGCGGAGCGATCGACGACTTCGCCGATTCGCCGCTCGAATCCGTCAATTATGTCGAATGTCATGACAACCACACGCTGTGGGACCGGCTGGTGATCAGCACAGTCGATGACGCGCGGATCACCGACGCCGATCGCCGGGCGATGGATAAACTGGCCGCGGCCGTGATCATGACTTCGCAGGGGCTCCCGTTCATCCAGGCTGGCCAGGAGTTCCTGCGCAGCAAGGGCGGCAACCACAACAGCTATGACCAGCCCGACAGCGTCAATATGATCCGCTGGAAAGACAAGGCCGCTCATCGGGACGTTTTCGAGTATTATCGCGGGCTGATCGCTCTGCGACTGGCGCATCCTCTCTTCCGGCTCGAGACCGGCCTGGAGGTCCGGCGGGCGATCAACTTCCTGGATGACGACCCGGACCGGCTGATCCCGCACGGCGTGATAGCCTGGACGATCGACGACGTCACCGGCAGGGATGAATGGTCGAGGGCGGCCGTCCTGATCAATCCGAACGCAAGGGCAGTTGAGATCGAACTGCCGGACGGCGACTGGCAGGTTTACGGCGACAGCCGCGAGGTCGGCATCACGCCATTGCGCCTGAAACTCGCCCTGCTCGACGGATCGGTGGCCACCATCGCTCCGCGGAGCGTGCTGATACTCGGGGAAAGTAAATAATCATGAACAAAAGAATCATCTATCTGACAGTCATTTTGATCCTGGCAGCCATTCCCGCCCTGCGGGCCGACGAGGGGATGTGGACATTCGACAATCCTCCGCTCAGGCAGTGGAAGGAGAAGTACAACTTCGAGCCGGATCAGGCCTGGCTCGACCACATCAGGCTTTCGACGGTCCGGCTGAGCGAAGGTGCAGGCGGCGGGACGGGATGTTTCGTCTCGCCCGACGGGCTGATCATGACCAATCAGCACGTCGGCCGGGGACAGGTATCGAAGCTATCGACCGGCGGACGCGACCTCGTCCATGACGGTTTTTACGCGCCGACGCGCGATCAGGAGCTCAAGTGCCCGGATCTGGAGGTCAACGTTCTGGTCGCCTATGAGAATGTCACCGATCGCGTCCAGGCGGCCGGCCGCAGGGGATCGGACGACAAACAGGCCGCCGAATTGCGCGGCGCGGAGATCGCCACCATCGAGAAGGCCGCCTCGGGAGCCTCCGATCGCAAGGCCGAAGTCGTCACGCTCTACAACGGCGGCGAGTACTGGCTCTACACCTTCAAGAAATATACCGATATCCGGCTGGTCTTCTCGCCCGAGGAGCAGATCGCCTACTACGGCGGCGACTACGACAACTTCACCTACCCGCGATACTGTCTCGACATCACCTTCTTCAGGGTCTATGAGAACGGCGCGCCGGCGAAGATCGATCATTATCTGGAATGGTCGCGGAGCGGAGCGGCTGACGGCGAACTGGTGATCGTGCCCGGTTTTCCCGGCACGACGCAGAGGCTGCTGACCGTGGCGCAGCTCAAATATCAGCGCGATGTCGCGAATCCGATCCAGATGCAGGTCTGGACGTCGCGGCTCGATGCGCTCAAACGCTATGCGGCGAAAGGCGCGGAGGAGTCGCGTCAGGCCTCGCCGGGCCGTCTCTCGCTCGAAAATTCGATCAAGCGGCTGGTCGGGCAGCAGTCCGGGCTCGAGAATCCGAGGATCTTCTCGAAGAAGGAGCAGGACGAAGCGGCATTGCTCGCGTCGATCGCGGCGAAGC
>CALBSU010000095.1 GCA_937967285.1 uncultured Acidobacteriota bacterium | reverse complement strand
ACGCCTGCGAATCGTGGTCGGGCTGGGCCGGCGGCCGGATCGCCGCCCGATCGGGTTACGGCGCCGCATTTCTCGCCCTCAGCGCAGTCTCTCTTCTCAGTCTTTTCCTGCTAAGATTGATGGCGAAAGCGAAAAGACAAAATTGAACCAGAGTCCTGTGTCCGTGAGCCATGGAAGAAACTCAACAGGATTTACAGGATTTGGACAGGATTTACAGGATTAATTTATTATTGGAAATATGTTCGGATTTTTTATGATCGCCCGCTTGCGGAAAACATAAGTCCGTCGATTGTCTTTATAGCAATCCTGTAAATCCTGTCCAAATCCTGTAAATCCTGTTGAATTTCTTCTTTGACTCCCGGACCCTAGTCGTAAGGAGAAAGATGTCAGTCGAGAGAATACGCGTAGCCTCGCTTCAATATTTCATCCGTCCGGTGCAGTCGTTCGAGCAGTTTCACGATCAGGTGCAGTCGCTGGTCGAGACTGCCGCGGACTATAAATGCCAGCTTCTGGTATTTCCGGAGTACTTCACGATCCAGCTCCTGACGCTGGGAAACGTCAAGCGGCCGATCCGCGATCAGGTCCGGGATCTGGCGCGGCAGGTGCCTCGTTTCATCGAGATGATGACGGCGCTGGCGAAGAAATCGAGAATCTATATTGCAGCCGGGACGATTCCGGTTCTCGGCGATAGTGACGACATCGTCTACAACAAGTCGTTCTTCTTCGGTCCGAGCGGCGAGCACGGCGTGCAGGGGAAGCTGCACATGACGCGGTTCGAGAGCGAGGAATGGATCGTTTCGCCGCACTCCTCGCTGAAAGTCTTCGAGACAGTCTTCGGGCGGGTGGCGACGGCGATCTGTTACGACGTCGAGTTCCCCGAGATCGCGCGGGCGGCTGCGAGGCTCGATGCGCACATTCTGATCGTCCCGAGCTGCACCGACGACCGGCAGGGTTTTCTGCGCGTTCGTTACTGCGCGCATGCCCGTGCGATCGAGAACCAGATGTACGTCATCCACTCGCCGACGGTCGGGTCGCTGCCGATGGTTCCGGCCGTCTCGCTCAATTACGGCCAGGCGGCGATCCTCACGCCGAGCGACTTTTCGTTCTCGCGTGACGGGATTCTCGCCGAGGGAAACATCAACCAGGAGATGATGGTGATCGGTGAGCTGAATCTGCAAACGATTCAGGAATCGAGGTCCTTCGGAACCGTCCTGCCTCTCAACGACAGCCGCAGAACGGCCGAGCAGGTCGCCAATGTCGAGGTGGTCACAATATGACGGAGAAGCATCCGGAGATTATCGTCAGAAACACGAAGCCGGAGGACTTCGACGGGATCATCGAAATGACCAGTCGCGTCTATCCCGAGTCGCCGCCATGGTCGAGAACGCAGCTCGAGTCGCACCTGAAGGTCTTTCCGGAAGGGCAGTTCGTGGCGATCGAGGAGGGCAGCGGGAGAATCGTCGGCATGGCCGCCAGTCTGATCATCCTCTGGGAGGATTACGAAACGCATGCCAACTGGAAGGACTTCACCGATTCGGGCATGTTCACAAATCACGACCCGGAGCACGGGCGGACGCTCTACGGCGCCGAGGTCATGGTCAGGCCGCGCATGCAGAGCCTCGGCATCGGCAAGAAGCTCTACGCCGCGCGCCGTGAGCTGGTCAAGCGTCTCGGGCTGCTCCGCATCCGGGCAGGCGCGCGGCTGCGCAACTATCATAAATACGCTGATCACATGACCGCCGAAGAGTATGTGATCAGGATCATTCGTCACGAACTGCGGGATCCGACTCTCTCGTTCCAGTTGCGTCAGGGGTTTCACGTCCTGGCGGTGGTCCCGGATTATCTCAAAAACGATCCTGAGAGCCTCGGATATGCCGCGCTGATCGAATGGATCAACAGGCGTGTCGCGAAACCTGAGGATTACCGCGGCCGGGATCCGCGATTCGGTGCGCACACCCCCGGCGTGCGATAAAGGTGCGCACATCCCCGGCGTGCATTCGGATATATGAACCTGAAAAATCTTGCTCACAACTGGAGATACCACCTGATCATTCTGGCCGCGGCGGTGCTGACCATCGTGGTCGGCGGATACATCCGCCGGTCGATCAGCGGCAACGAGAAATCTGAGAACTCGCTGCTCCGGACCCTTCAGACAGAGGTCCAGCAGTTGCGATCGACGCTGAGGCGGAATGAACTCAAGACGATCCAGCAGGATGTCGCCGAGCTGGCGATGGGAGTTCAGCCGCGAGTCGTTTCGATCGTCGGAGCGAAGGAGTCGCGTCGACCGATCGTCACGCTGACCGACGCGCTGCCTGAATCTCGCAGGGTTTCGATCCGCGATGAGCGTCCGGGCGGTTCCGGCCTGCTGCTCGACACGGAAGGGCATATCCTGACATCCGCCGGGGTGGCCGAAGATCCATCGGGGTTCATCGTCAGATTCGGCGACGGGACCGAGCGTCCGGCGCGGTTGCTGGCGACAGACCCCGCGGAGCGCCTGGCGCTGCTCAAGCTGGACCGCATCGACGGTCTGCCCGCGGCTGCTCCGCTCAATGCGCCGGCGCCGCCGCAGATCGGCGGATGGCTGGTCAGGCTCGGCCGCGGCGCCGACGGACGCAACAGTTTGTCGATGGGGCTGCTGACCACGATCAGGAAGGACCTGAGCGGCGAGGAGGTCTATGCCATCGACGCGCAATTCGCCCCGGAGCTCGACGGCGGCCCGGCAATCGACCTCGACGGAGGAATCGTCGGCATCAACATCGCCCACGGCGGAGGCGTAACGATCCCCGTCGATCGGGTGATCCGTGCGATCGACAGGCTCAGGTCGCGTGCCGCGAAATCTCCGCGAAGCGCAATCGGCATCGAACTTCAGGATCTGACCGGCGAAATGAAAAAGATGCTTTCGGTCGAACACGGCGCTCTGGTTACGCGCGTCCTGCCGGAGGGCCCCGCAGCCGAAGCAGGTATCGAGCCGATGGACGCGATCATCTTTACCGGGCAGGAACCGGTCAATTCGGCCGCAGCGCTGCTTGAGAGAATCCATGCGGCGGTTCCGGGTTCGGCCCTACAACTGACCGTCCTGCGTTCGGGAACCACCAGAACGATCGAGGTTCGGACCGTGCAGCAGAGCTCCGCTGATCGCGCGGGCCGCATTCAGCCCGACAGCGAATTCGGCCTCAGCCTGTTTCGTCAGCGGGATCCCGACGGAGTCCGCATCGTGGCCGTCGAGCCCGCAAGTCCCGCCGACCGGCTCGGTCTCAGGGCGGGAGATCGCATTCTCTCTGTCAACGGCAGGCAGATCCGCGGGTTCGCCGAATTTCAGAGGGCCTCGACCGAGCCGGTGCAGTTATGGCTCGTCCGGCGCGGAGACCAGACGTTCGGGATAACGATTCGACAGGAGGGCGCAAACAGATGACCAATCTGCTGCTGGTCGGATTGATTCTGGTTCTGGCGCTGGCCGGAGGTCATCTCGTCAAAGTCCTGCGCGTGCCTGAGGTCGTCGGATATTTCTTCGTCGGACTCTTTCTCGGACCGTCGTTTTCGAACATCCTCGATCACGACGCCGTCACGACGCTCGAGGTCTTCAGCGAGATCGCGCTCGGCCTGATCCTCTTCAGCATCGGCTCGATCTTCGAGTTCGACAATCTGCGGAAAGTCGGGAAGCGTTCGCTGGAACTGACCGGCTATGTTATGGCGGGGACGATCGCGATCGTTACTCTGGCGCTGCTGCTGGTCGGCAGCGACTGGCGCGTGGCGCTGCTGCTCGGGACGATCGCCACTGAGATCTCGCCGATCGCCACGATCCTCGTCCTGCGCGAGATGCGGTCCTCAGGCCCGCTGACCGATTCGGTCAACAACCTGCTCGCGCTAAACAATGTCGGCTGCCTGGCAGTCTTCGGCGTGGCGACCTTTCTGGTCAGGCTGATCGGCGGAGGCGACGCGGGGACGTCGTTCCTCTCCTTCTTCGGACGCGAATTCTTCCTGCTCGTCTGGGGGCTGGTCGGGTCGGTCGCGCTCGGCGTCATCCTCGGCTATCTGCTGGCCGCCTGGGGAAGCCGAGTCGACGAGCACGGCGAAGTGCTGATCCTCGTTCTCGGCATGATCCTGCTGGCAGTCGGGGCCTCGCATCTGCTCGGGTTGTCGTCGCTCATCGCCACTATGACGCTCGGCGCAACCCTGATAAATCTCGCCAGGGAGAGTCGTCATCTCTTCGACGTGCTCGGCAAGACGGATCCTCCGCTCTATGCCATCTTCTTCGTCCTCGCCGGCGCACACCTCGAAGTCGAGTCGCTCAAGGTGATCGGTGTGGCCGGAATCGCCTACACCATCGCCAGAATGCTCGGCAAGATCATCGGAGCCTGGATCGGCGCGTCGCGCCTCGGTTATCCCGATGTCGTCCGGAACTACCTCGGCGTCTC
Source organism: uncultured Acidobacteriota bacterium (assembly GCA_937967285.1). Taxonomy (GTDB): domain Bacteria; phylum Acidobacteriota; class Blastocatellia; order RBC074; family RBC074; genus JADJXM01. The sequence goes on along the minus strand of CALBSU010000095.1, from coordinate 4,347 downwards.
GCTCGTCGCTCACGCCGGCGTGGCCATCGGACTCGCGCTTCAGCTCAAGTCGATCTTCCCCGAGGTGGCCGACACCATCTCCGCCATCATCCTCGGTTCTGTGCTCATCAACGAGGTCGCCGGTCCGATGCTCACCAAACTGGCCATCGGCCGCGCCGGCGAACGACACGTCGAACCGCACCACGGCGCCTTCGAGGAGATTTAGAAAGGATTTCGACGCCAAGGCGCCAAGAAGGCCAAGGTTTATCAGGGATTGATAAAACCACTGTTCGGACGGCGAATCGGAGAAAACTTAAACCATGCCATCAATAAGAACCTCTTGGCTCTCTTGGCTCTCTTGGCGTCAAAATCCTAAAGCGTGAACCGGAAGAGCGTCCCGATCGCGTGCACGTTGCCCGGACGAGAGAGGCCGTCGTTCTGGTGAAGGTAGAAGAACTCGGCGTAGAAGTGCTCGGTGAACTGTCGCAGTATCCCTCCGCCGATGCGGTTGCGGAACCACCCGGCCCGCCTGCCAGCTACCGTCTGCGTCGCATAGAAAACTTCATCCGCGATGAAGGGTTTCCAGACTCCCTCGCCGATTCTGATCGGGTAATCGATCTGGAGCCTGTTCCGGTACATCGTGAAATCCCGCTGGTTATGCCGCACCCGGCGTTCGATCAGATTCCGGTCTGTGAAGGTGAACTTTCCCAGCGACGTTTTCCCTGTGATGTTCAGATTGATTCGGTGCTCATGGATGCTGGCGCCCGCAAACGGCTGCTGAGTCACATGAAGATACATCGGCATGATGGTCAGTTTCGGATGTACCTTGAACGCCAGCGCCCCTCCGATCCGTTCATCCACCGGCCGCCTGAAATCCCGTCCCATCCGTAACACCCCGATGATGTAGAGATCCCGCTTCGGCCCCAACGGCTTGACCAACTGCGTCTCGTTCCAGAACTGCCCGTCGTCGCGCGGCGGATCCTGACCCATCGCCACTCCGATCAGGCTCATCATTATTATTACTGCCCCGACCGTCATTGATTTCATGTTCATGGTTTTAAGAAAGTGTAAGGAAGATGTTAAGCCTGATTTGTAGTTCATTTCGCTTCGACACGCAACCAGTCTCGGTGAGTTATCGACATAAACCCTTAAGGCTATTTAATTTATTTCCATGTTGGAAAAGAATCCAAAATACTTGAAATGGGAAAATGGAAAAGCTAGGATTTGCGCGCTAATCAAAGGCCAGTAATAAAACGGCTTCAAATAAATATAAGTATCGACTAACACCTTCGCTTTGCTGGACACGTAGCTGTCAAAAAACAACCCAAAACGAAATTGAATTTTTGACGCGACCTGAGAACCGGTGATCATTCTGATCATTTATCAGGTCAGGTGTCTTCGGGATGAGCGGTCATCCCGGTCAAATCTCAGAAACGAAGCAAAGGAGTAACTCATGGTTATCAGCAACAGAGTACTGCGAAGCGTGGCGATGATGGTGCTGGCTGCGATAGTGACGGCAGCCGGTCATACAGTCGTCAGCGCGCAGTCGGCGACAGGCGGAATTCGCGGAGTCGTAACGGATGCGAACGATGCGGCGCTGCCGGGCGCGGCCGTGACGGCAAGGAACGCGGCGACCGGAAGCGAATTGAGGACGACGACCAACAGCGAAGGCGTCTACACTTTTTCACGAATCCTGCCGGGCAGGTACACGATCTCGATCGAGGTGGCCAATTTCAAGAAGGCCGAGCTGACCGACGTGAACGTGACGATCGGCCGCGACACGGTGGTGGATGCGAGACTCGAGCCGGGCGCGATCTCTGAGATCGTGACGGTGACGGGCGGCGCGGAGGCGCTGGTCGAGAAGGATTCAGTGCAGATCTCGACGACCTTCGAGGAGAAGAAGGTGGCGAACCTTCCGGTCAACGTGCCGGGCGGCGGACTGGACCGGATCGCGCTGCTGACGCCGGGCGTGACGGTCGGTTTCGGCAACGTCAACGGCAACGGCGTGACGCTCTCTGCCAACGGGCAGCGCGCGCGTTCGAACAACTTCACGATCGACGGCGTCGACAACAACGACCTCTCGATCGGCGGTCCGAACTACTTCGTCCGCAACCCCGAAGTGGTGGGCGAGTATCAGGTGATCACCAACAACTTCTCGGCTGAATACGGCCGCAATCAGGGCGCGATCGTCAACATCGTCAGCCGCTCGGGATCTAATCAGTACCATGGATCGCTGGGCTGGGATCACCTCGACAACAAGAACTTCAACTCGCTGACGAACATCGAGCGACGTTCGGGTCAGAAGGATCCGGCTCCGGATCTCAACAACATCTTCACCTACGGCGTCGGCGGACCGATCGTCAAGAACAAGATCTTCTTCTACACTACGGGTTTCTTCCGCCGCAATCCGAGCCTGCTCGATTTCCGTTCGACGACGGTGGCGCCGACGCCGGCGGGTATTGCGGCGATCAAGGCGGCCTTCCCGAACAACGCGGCGCTGCAGTATTACGCCGATTACTCGGCTTTCAATCTGCCGCTCGGCAATCCGACGATCCGCGACGATTTCGCCAAGCCGACGCTGACGCTCGGAAACGTCAACATCCCGATGGCGGCGGTCAGGCGTCTGGTGCCGTTCAATAACCGGCAGGACGAGTACACGTTCCGCGGCGATGCGAATCTTTCTGACAAGCATCGTCTGTGGGGCCGCTACTTCTGGCAGGACACGCCGAACGTCAACTCGCTGGCGGACGTCAGAGGATGGGCGGGCGACAGCCCGTCGCAGTCGAAGCAGATCGGCGGCGGCTGGACGTGGACTGTGACCAACAGCTTCGTCAACGAGGTGCGTTTCAACTATTCGCGACTCTTCGTCCTGTTCGGCGGAGGCAATACCGGCGGCAAGGGGCAGATCCCGCATCCGGATGATATCGACAAAGCGTTTGCCTTCCTCAACCCGACCTTCACCGTCGGCGGTCAGAACCTGCTGACGATCGGGCCGGCGACCAACCTCCCGCAGGGGCGCACGGTCGAGGCGTATCAGATCACCGACAACATCACCTGGACGCGCGGCAACCATCAGATCAAGATGGGAGTCGATGTTCGCAAGCTGCAGAACATCGCGCCGTTCCTGCCGAACGTCAACGGCAACTTCCAGTTCGATACCGCGCAGCAGCTGGTCGACAATCGTCCGACGCAGATCACTGTCGCCTTCGGGCCGGCCACGCTGAGCTACGACGAGATCGACCAGTTCTACTACTTCCAGGATGACTGGCGGGTAACGCCCAATCTGACGCTCAATCTGGGCGTGAGGTACGAGAACACGGGGCAGCCGATCAACCTGCTCAACGATGTGACGACGATCCGCGAGGTGGTTCCGACCGAATCGTTCTGGCGTCAGAACCTGCCGCTCGAAGCCCGCGTCAATCCGCGGATTCCGGCCGACAACAACAACTGGGCGCCGCGCCTCGGTTTCGTCTACTCGCCGCGTTCGAGCAGCGGTCTGAGGGGCAGGATCTTCGGCGTCGACAAGACGACGATCCGCGGCGGTTACGGTATCGCCTACGATGCGACCTTCTACAACCTGATGCTCAACATCTCGACGGCGGCTCCGACGGTCTTCCTGACCAGCGCGCCGCAGTTCGCGGTGCCGAGCGCGACGCCGACCGGCGACGTGGTCCGTTCGGCTGCGGCCTCGAGCGGGCTGATCAGGTTCAACACCTTCGATCCGCGCCTGCTCAGCCGGACGACGATCAATCCGGTGATGCGTTCGCCGTATTCGCAGCAGTGGTCGTTCGGCATTCAGCGCGAGCTCTGGCGGAGCGTTCTCGAAGTCCGCTACGTCGGCAACAAGTCGGTCGGGCTCTTCCAGTCGATCAACGCCAACCCGTTCGTGGGGAATCTGGTCAACGGATTCAGCCGGACGGCATTCGATCTGAATACGAACGCCAATACGACGCTCAGCTTCGTCGGCTTCCCCGGCAGATTGCCGGCCGGCACGACTCCGCTGACCTGCGTCAACGATCCTGCGACGCCCGACAACGAAGCGGCCTGCAACGGTCGCATCCTGCCGTTCGGCGTGGCCCGCGAGCGTATCAACGGAGCTCAGTCGTCCTACCACGGCCTGCAGATCCGCTATGACGGTCGTTTCAGCGACAATCTGCTCTACGGGTTCACCTACACGTTCAGCAAGGCGCTCGACAACGCGAGCGAGGTCTTCAACTTCGCGGGCGGAAACTCTGTGGCGGTCGCGCAGAATCCGCTCGATTTGACGGGGATCGAGAAGAGCTATTCCGGCTTCGACGTTCCTCATTCATTCACGATGAACCTGGTCTATGAGCTGCCGTTTATGCGTTCGCAGAAGGGCATCCTCGG